>JAIOSM010000167.1 GCA_021107575.1 Desulfobacteraceae bacterium
GGGATGCAGGCTTTGAAAACATTGGCATTGACTTAATATACGGCATTCCCAATCAGGATGAAGAAAATTGGATTCAAGACTTAACTGGGGCTATCTCATACAAACTTGAGCATCTTTCATGCTATATGCTGACATTTGAAAAAAATACCCTGCTGTACAACATGCTTAAACAAGGATTAATTAAGTCTGTAACCAAAGAAGAACTTTCTTCTTTGCTCATTAAAACATCAGATTTGCTCACAAAGAATAATTATATTCATTATGAAATTTCAAACTTTGCATCAAGCTTAGACAAAAGATCAAGACATAACTCAAAATACTGGAAGCAAATTCCCTATGCAGGTCTTGGAGCTTCTGCCCACTCTTTTGACAATCAGACAAGGTCATGGAACCATGCTGACATCAAAAAATATATTGCTGATCTTAACAAAAACGTACTCCCCGTTGCAGGTAAAGAAACCCTGACAAAAGAACAAAAAATGATTGAAATGATAATGCTGGGCTTAAGAACTAAAGACGGAGTCAGCCTGAAAATGCTTGACAGGTGTTTCAGCCATTGTTTTGATAATCGCTTTAACAATCTATTGATTCAGCTTAAGCAAAAAAAATTAGGCGGAATTAAAAAAGATAATTTTTCTCTTACACAAAAAGGTATGTGCTATCTTGATAATATCACACAGGAATTTGTTGACTGCATATAGCTAACCGGCTTTTTTCCTCAATTGCCGCGTATCACCCACACGGATTGTAAGATTGATTGAATCAAAATACTCAATCAAGGGAATAACAAATTTTCTGGAAATCCCAGTCATCTCCTTAAATTGAGGTGTTGTTATCTCACCTGATTTTTCTAGAAAGTCAACAAGCTCTTTTTTAAGCTTATCAATGGAGCCATTGTCAAAATAAAGATCATCCTTGGTCTTTATGACATCTTTATTATTAATAAGCATGTGTAAAACATCCATGCCAACTTTTTTATCAAGTTTTAAATCCTGACAAATTGTCCTGAAAAATGGCGGAGTCAGCCCTGCTTTTTTATAGATGTTAAATATTTTATCTTTTACTGCATGTTGATCAACTTCAAGAGCAACTTCATGATCAGACAGCTTTATAATATTCTGATTCTGGATAATCTTCTTATCTTTTAAAAGATTATTAAGAACAATATTAAATAATTTAGTTTTATTATAATATTCAAATTTCGATTTTAACTCTTCTGTGGGCATCCCCTCTTTTAAAGCATTTGCTTGATGATAACTCTTGAGTTTATCCATAAGGGTAGTTGAAAATTTTTCGAAAACCGAACCATGAACATAAACTTGCCTTTCTTTATTTGTCTGAACTATCTCTTTTTTGGCAAGCATCTTTTGAATAGCAGATTCAAGCTTTTTATCCCGGGCATTTGTCATAACCCGAAGGTCTTTAAATGATGTGCCTGAAAAGGATGCCTGCTCTACAAAAAACGATATATCCTTCTCAAGGTCATCTTCAAGAAGGTCATTAAGCCCTCTAATTATATCCTTATCAAAAAGCTTATGCTTTTGGGCAACAGGGTTAAGAATTCTACCGCCGCCAATAGTTCTGACCGGGGAATAACTCCTGATTACATATTTATCATTTTTTAAACAACATACAGGGGAATCAAGCCTGACCTGAACACATGCCTTTTCTCCTGGTTGGAGTTCTTCTCTGTCTAAAAGCACAAGAGTTCCGAGTATCTCACTTGTTCCGGCATGAAATCTTATTTTTGTACGAGCCTTAACAGGCTTTGGATTACTCTTAATATACATAAATTCAGTATCAATCATATAGCTCAATATCAAGGTATCAGGGCTTGATAAAACATCCCCTCTGTTGACCGATTCTTTGTCAAGGCCTTGAAAGTTAACAGCAGTACGAGTCCCTGACTCAACAGTGTCAACACTCTCTCCATGTACCTGAATCCCCCGTACCTTGGATTCAATCATTGAAGGATAAACAACAATATTTTCTCCAACATTAGCTTTGCCTGAGACCAATGTCCCGGTAATAACAGTTCCAAAACCTTTCATGGAGAAAACCCTGTCCACAGGGAGCCTGAAAATTGAAGAAAAAGATCGTTCAGGAACTTGCCTGCAAACCTTCTCAAGGGTAACTAAAAAATCATCAAGACCTTCGCCTGTAACAGATGACAACGGTACAACAGGTGCTTCTTCCAGAAATGTCCCCTCAACAAAATCACTTATGTCTTCTAAGGCAAGCTCCATTAGATCATCATCAACAATGTCAATTTTTGTTAAGGCAATTAACCCGTGTTTAATACCAAGCAGAGAACATATTTCCATATGCTCCCGGGTTTGAGGCATAACTCCTTCATCAGCAGCTATTGTCATAACCACAAGATCAATCCCGCTTGATCCTGCAACCATGTTTTTTACAAACTTTTCATGCCCGGGCATATCAACAATGCCAATATTAATATCCTTTCCAAGACTTAAAGATGCAAACCCCAGCTCAATAGTTATTCCACGTTCTTTTTCTTCTTTAAGCCTGTCTGTCTCAACACCTGTCAAAGCTTTAACAAGACTTGTCTTGCCATGGTCAACATGCCCTGCTGTTCCTAATATTATCTGCTTCAATTTTACTTTTTCCTCTTTTTCAAAGAATCCATCAAATAAGCAATGGCAACAAGGATGACACCAAGACCTGCACCCTGAAGGATACTCCAGTCAGGATTAAATATTCTGGCCAAAACAATACCCAAAACAATACCAAGTATAATTCTTATAACAAAAACATAAAAATTCTTCATATTTTCTTTTTCCCTTTTAATATTTAATACCAAACAATAATAACAAACTTTAGGCAATGGTCAATTAAAATATTGATTTTTTCTCTTCTCTTTGATATATTTCTTGAGTTTAATTGTGGTGGGTGTAGCTCAGTTGGCAGAGCGCTAGGTTGTGGTCCTGGATGTCGAGGGTTCAAGCCCCTTCACTCACCCCATTTTAAAATTCTGAAATGCGCCCGTAGCTCAGCTGGATAGAGCGTTGGACTTCGAATCCACAGGTCGGGGGTTCGAATCCCTCCGGGCGTGCCACTAATATCTTAATTTACTTCTTCTTGACATTTATATAGTAAACAAATATAAAAAAAATACTCCTGTTAAACATTTATCCTTTTGTTTCAACAGGTTGCCTCGGTTTTTCAATATAATCGAAGAAGCGGAGCTATGCACCATAAGGCTCATCTAATGGACTTTTTACTGCCCTGCCCCCTTTATTAAGAACATGGGTATAAATCATAGTGGTGCTAACATCCTTGTGACCGAGCAAATCCTGAATAGTTCTAATATCATAGCCTGACTCTAAAAGGTGAGTTGCAAAGCTGTGCCGAAATGTGTGACTTGTGACGTGCTTACTGATTCCTGATAATTTTACTGCCTTTCGAATAGCTTGGTTCAAACTGTTTAAATGAAGATGATGACGGCGGGTAACCCCGGAGCGAGGATCAACAGATAATTGAACCGAAGGAAAAACATATTGCCAAATCCAGGATTTTTCCGCATTTTTATACTTTCTACTCAGAGCATTGGGAAGATAAACAGAACCATAACCATCTGCAAGGTCTTTTTTATGAAAATTCTTTACATACTCAAGATGCCCTCTGAGACTCTCTGCGATACTCTCAGGAAGCATTGTGATCCTATCTTTCTGACCTTTGGCACTACGGATCATAATCTGGTTCATCCCAAAATCAATATCCTGAACTCTGAGCCTGACAGATTCAATCCCACGCATACCGCAACCATAAAGAACTTTGACAACCAACTGGAAAACGCCTGACATGGAATTAATAATTTCAAAAACTTCATTCCGGGTCAAAACCGTTGGTCTTCTCTGGGGTCCTTTTGCTCTAAGAGAATTAATATTTGAAGGAAACTCAATACCCATTACCTCTCTATATAAAAAAAGCAATGCATTAAAAGCCTGATTTTGAGTTGATGCAGCCACATTCCCCTTAACTGCAAGATGAGACAAAAAATTTTCAATATGTACTTGTCCTAAATCTTTCGGATGTTGTTTGTCATGGAAAAAAATGAACCTTTTAATCCAACCGACATATGCTTGTTCAGTTCTGATAGAATAATGTTTTAAACGGATTTTGCTTCTCACTTGATCTAGAAGTTTTACAGGTTGTTTTTCCATATTAATACCTTTAAAAAAATTATTATAAATTTCAAAAGCTCTTAACGTAAAGTTGAAATATAACACAAATACAAGTTTATTAACAATTCTTATTGAATATCAACAAAATAAGGTTGTTATTAACTATTTTTGTTGATATTTAACAAAATATGAGTGATATTGACCAATAATATTAAATAATATATGTTATACACTTGAGTGAAAGATATGGCAGATCTTAAATCGCTAAATGAACTATTATCAGCAGCAGCAGGAATCCTGGATACAGCAGCCGCTGAGATACGAGATATTCCATTAGATCCGAAAAAAGAA
>JAIOSM010000305.1 GCA_021107575.1 Desulfobacteraceae bacterium
AATATTTGGAAATCTTGATCAAAGTGTATTTGGTGATCCTGCGTACCCAACAATTGAGAGCAAAGCCGCACATTTATTATATTTTGTAGTTAAAAATCATCCCTTTACTGATGGAAACAAACGAAGTGGTGCGTTTTTATTTGTAGATTTTTTATATCGAAACGATCGTCTATTAACTAAAAATGGCCATCCTGTTATCAATGATACCGGTCTGGCAGCACTGACACTTCTGGTTGCTGAATCTGATCCCAAACAAAAAGACACGCTGATCAAATTGATAATGAATTTATTGTGCAAGAAAAATTAATCCGCAGAAAGAAATTTTTTCAACAACTAAAATGCTGCGGATGATACCGCAGATTTTCAAGTTCTCGGCGGCTGCGCCGCCGAGAATCGCGGTGCGGACTACGTCAGCACCGCGATTAAAAAAAGGAGATCCTATGAAAGTTTATAATTTTGTAAGTTTATATTTCTATCCCTCATTTTTAGAGAGAGGTAATTTAAAGAGTTTCATTTCGGTTTTTGTTATTTTATTCCTCCTTGGAGGTTGCAGTCATCACTACATACCAGTTGCTTCTACTTATAAATTAGACTCGATTATTGAATTTTCAACCAATCATTCCATTTCAATAGTAAATTCTCAATTATCAACAAGCGATGTGTTGTTTGCGACGAATGGAGCGCATAAATTTTATGGCAATCTTCAAAGTTGGACTGATACGGCAATTAAAATTACTCAGAGAGAGCTAACGAAAAGGGATATGAGTGTTGTAAAAGATGCACAGAAAACACTGAAAGTGTCAATTGAAACAGTAAAAGGAACTTTTGGGGTTTGGGTTATCCGTTGCGAAACAACATTAAAAGTAGAAACCAGTGAAGGTTACGTAAATACCTACTCGGGAGACAATCGTTCACCTGCAACCTTATATCTAGCTGCTGATGGTGCAGTTATGCGAGCAGTTACAGAAATGCTCAGAGATGAAAAAATTATTTCATACTTAAAAAAATAGACTGGAATGAAATGATAAACCTTTCATGCCTATATTAAAGCTAACCTGCCGATCGAGTGGATCTGGGGATGCTGAAGGGCTCTTGAAGGTTTTGACTTTAACAAAAAATTTAATTGTGTAGGGGTTGTTGGCATAAAGCCCCCGACCCCTCAGCTTATCGTTAAAATTTTCTTGACAAATTTCAATTCAGCACATAGAATTACACCCAGTAAGTCCAATTTATTAGACATATTGGGTAAAATATTATGAAAGATTTAATTCAACTTCCAGCAGAATTTGATTACAATTTATTGCTTCATGCCTTAAGAGGCTATAAAAAACCAAGAGATAAAATCAGAGGTCTGATCAAGAATAAGGATATCTTAAGGGTCAAAAAGGGCCTCTATGTGTTGGGCAAAGAGTATAATAAGCCATACAATAAGTATATCCTGGCTAATCAGATCTACGGGCCTTCCTATATCACAGGCCAAACCGCTTTAGCATTCTGGAACATGATACCGGAACGTGTTGAACTCATTATCAGCATGACAACTAAAAGAAAGAAGCTGTTTGAAACACCTGTTGGCAGATTTTCTTATTTATATTGCCACAAAAAGGTCTTTAACATTGGGATTAACCTTGAACATGCTGGTGATCAAAAAAAAATTCTAATTGCCTCCCCTGAGAAGGCGCTGAGCGATATTATTGCAACCCAGACCCATATTTCATCGAAAAAAGAAATGAAGGAATTTCTCGAATTAATGAGATTGGATTATGGTGATATCAAAAAACTTGATTCTTCGTTATTTGAAGAAATCAAGGCCGGATATAAAAGGCAAAGCATGGAACTGCTGCTCAATTGCTTAAAGGAAAATTATGTTTGATAAAAAAATCGAACAAATGTTAGGCAGGTATGAATTACTTACGGTTCATGATCATGAGAATGCTCTCAAAGAAATCATACAAGAAATCGTGTTACTTGGTTTATGGCGGTCAAAATTTTATGAAAAGGCTATTTTTTACGGTGGAAGCGCATTACGAATCCTGCATAAGCTGGACCGTTTCTCTGAGGATCTGGATTTTTCACTAATTCAGCCTGAAAATACTTTGGATATTAAAAAATACCTGAGTGCAGTAAAGTCAGAATTGGAATTATGGGGTTTTGAGGTTTCCACAGAAGAAAAGAACAAAAAAAATGAAAGCACTATTGATTCAGCTTTTATTAAAGCAAATACATTGATTCATTTATTAAAAATTGATTCAAATTTAAAGACCCACAAAAATGCTGTAATGAAGATAAAATTGGAAATTGATCAGGAACCGGCCATCGGGTTTACAAGTGACCTCAAATATCATCTTCACCCAATTCCATTTACCATTAAAACCATGACATTGCCGAGTTTGTTTGCAGGCAAAATGCATGCTTTATTATGCCGTACTATAAGAAGCAACATTAAAGGCCGAGACTGGTATGATTTAATCTGGTTTGTGAAGAATAATATTCCATGTGAGTTAAACTATCTTAAGAAGAAAATGGTA
>JAIOSM010000500.1 GCA_021107575.1 Desulfobacteraceae bacterium
CCGGTTACTGCTGTGATGGTGTTTTCAGGAATTTTTGTAGTGATGTTTTCTAAAACAGACCGGTCATAGTAATAAAATGAAAGGTCTTGTATCTTAATTTTTATATTTTTATTCATATTAAGTATCACAATCTGTAAAGCATTCTTTTTGAAAGTTTGTTCTTTATAAAATGAGCTATAATAAATAGGTTTGTACAGATAAACAATAGGATCAGACAAGCTCCATAGCCTTTCATCAATTCTGCTTGATCTGCATACTGGGAAGAAATGTAATAAATATAAAAAGGCAGAGCTTCAAAATTTGAAAAAACAGATTTTGGAATACCTGCAACTGCAACTGCACCCGTTAGCATAATCACTGCCGTGTCTTCAGCACATCTTCCAATGGCCAAGATAATACCGTTCAATATTGAGCCCATGGAAGAAGGCAGCAAAACATAAAAAATGTTTTGCAACTTTGTTGCTCCAAGGCCAGGTGCAGTCAATCGAGTCTGTAGGGGCAGTGTTTCTAAAGCAACTTGTGTTGTTCTGATTATATAAGGTAGCACAAGAAAGGCCAACGAAAGAGCAGATATCAAAAGGCACGGGAAAATCCTGCTGTAAAAATAATGGTGCAGGAATATGGTAAGGGAAAATCCAAAGAGTCCTATAACAATGGAAGGGGTGCCGGCAAGAATATCAAAAAGCAGACTGAAAAACCACTTAATCTGTGGAGGGCAGTATTCAGCAAGGAAAATTCCAGTTGCGAGCCCTAGTGGAACGGCAAAGGAAATAGAAAGAATAATAAGAAGCAGGGTTCCGATTATTGCAGGAAAAAGGCCGTCAAACACTGGTTTCTTCAGTAAAAGTGCATCAAGGGGATTGGTGTCTGAAAAAAGTAAGTTCAAATTTAATGATCGGTATCCTTTTATAATCAAAAACCCAATAATGATAAGAATAGCTCCAACCAGAATAATGCTGCATACCCATGAAAAAGACTTAAAAATTTTATCAGTTAAATCTTTATCAGTAAAATTAGTTTTCATATATGATGCCTCTTTTTCTTAGTCGAATATCTTGCCATCAAGACTCCAGAGCTTGTTATTATATATAAACAAATGCCACAGACAAAAAGTGTTTTAAATTCAATGCTTTCAAAATCAGCTGCTATGAGCAAAGCAATTTGTGCAGTCAGGGTTCTTGCTGAATCCAGAACAGATCCGGGGAACGCAACAGAATTACCACTGATCATTAAGGCGATTAATGTGTCTCCGACTGCTCTGCCAAAAGATAGGATAATGCCTGTCATTATCCCCTTTCGGGTATTGGGTAGTATTACATAAAAAAACTTCTGGGCAATGTTACCCCCAAGAGCATCCACAGCATTTAAATAATTTTGCGGAACTGTTTTAAAGCTCTGAACAAAAAACAGAATCATTGTTGGCGATATTAGAATTGCAAGCATGATTGAAGCAGACAGGATACACAGTCCTGATCCTTTAAGAAATATTTCCCGAACTAAGGGGACCAGAAGAAAAATCCCCACAAATCCATAGATTACCGTAGGTATTGCTGTCATTAATTCTACAAATTTTTTAAAATGTCTGCCTAAGCCCTTAGGGTTTAATATGCCAACAAAAAAAGAACACCCAAGGCTTACAGGAAAACTAATAATCAAGGCCAACAGAGCAATACAAAGTGTTCCAACAATTATTGGCCCTAGGCCGAATAAGCCCTGATCGGGTGACCAGGGCTTTGTTAGTATGTTAAAAAATAGTCCCTCGGAGAATATAGGGAAAGACAGAACAACCATAAACCCCAATATAATCAGAGTGATGGCTGCACTTAAAATTGATGCGCCATAAAAAACAATTATTAAAATTTTTTCTTTAACATCCATTAATGTTTAATTCAATTTACGGAAATAAACCCTTTTTCCCGTACTATTTTTTGACCCTCAGGTCCAAGTAAATAATTAATAAACTTTTTTGCAAGCCCTTTGGCTTTGCCTTTAGTATTGCTGTAAAGCCCCCTTGCAATCAAATACTGCCCCTGCTGTACTGATTTTAGAGTTGGTTTTATACCATCCAAAGTAACGGCAAAGACGCTTTTATCAATAAATCCAACAGAGACATATCCGATGCTGTATGGATCATTATTTACTGCTGTTTTCATGGCACCATTGGAAACAACCACATTGGCTTTCCTGGTTGTCTCTCCTTTTTTTAATGCCTTTTTCCAAAACACAGCGCGGGTTCCACTTGCTGCATCCCGAGTGTAAACATTAATCGGCTTATCATCGCCACCAAGTTTTTTCCAGTTAATAATTTTGCCGGAAAAAATATCCTGTAGTTGTTGGCTTAAGAGTGATTTGACTGAATTTTTGGGATTTACTACTGTAGCAACTCCATCAATAGCCCATTTATACATTTTTAATCCGTATTTATCAATCTCAGCTTTGGTCGCCTTTCTACCGGAGTTACCAATATCAACAAGCCCTTCCCCAACCTGTTTTATTCCTGCACCGGAACCTCCACCTGCAATGATGATTTGTATATCAGGATTAAAGGTCATAATTTTTTTGGCAGCTTCTTTCATCACAGGTATGTGGGCTGTGCCGCCGGAAATTCTAAGAATTCCTTTTTCTCCTTTAAACACCTCAACTCCGCCAGCCATGCAAACCCCGGCCTGAAAAAAAATAAGCAGGATCAACAACAAAGAGCTAACCTTAAACTTTTGAATATTCATTTTTATTTCCTCTTATTTAAGTTTTTAATAATAATTTTTAATTATTATTAAAAACTTAAGGATTAATCAAATTGATAATACCACTAAGAAAATTTAAACAGATTGAAAAAAACTATACTAGAACAGTTTCTTTTTAATTAAAAATAAAGTATCTATTGAAAAACAAATGATTGGGAATATAGAAAATGGATAGATATTATAAAGAACGGTTTCATGTTCAGCGGAACCTGATTCGGAAAATTGCCCCTTTAATGGAAGTAAATAAGATTATTGAAAAGGTCAGAGAAGAGCTTCGGACTATTATTCCCAATGCTATGGAGGTCTGTATACTCCTGCTGGATAAGGATGCAGACAAATACACAAGTCCGCTGCAATGTGCCTTGTATGAAGAGCCTGTGAACTGCCAGTCCTGCAAACGGGATCGGGCAGCAGTGCAAAAAGCTATTCAGGAAAAGAAAGCTGTGGTGGTATCTCAAAGTGAACCATTACGGCGTAAGGACAATTCTCTTGTGGCAGTTGGATCAGAATATGCCATGCCTGTTTTTGTGGAAGACCGGGTTTTGGCAGCCATTAGCGTAGTTATTCAACCTTTGACCCGGTATGGCCGCCGGGATTTTTTTTTAATACGGGATTTTGCAGATATTCTGGGGAATATTATATTAAGTGCCAAGCGTCAATGGGAAAATACCCAGGAAAAAATTCGTATCAGCCAAAAACTGACTAACCTGACACCTTTTGTTCCCGGATCAGTGCGACATATGGTGGATAAGAATCCGGAATTGCTTACTTCGGAAAAAGAGAGAAAAGATGTGACCATTCTCTTTCTTGACATGGAAGGTTATACAAAACTCAGTTCCAGTCGACCTGAAGTAGAAGTCAATGCAGTTATTGAAAAAATGTTTTCCAGTTTTGTGGATCCAATTCATCGGTCTCACGGAGATATCAATGAAACTGCAGGAGATGCACTTATGATCATATTCAAAGATCATGATGCAAAGACCAATGCAATCAATGCTGTAAAAGCTTCCTTTGAAATTATTGATCGAAACCATGCCATCAACCAATCCCTGGAAACTGATATGGGTACTCTTTATGTTAATATCGGGATTAATTCCGGCTCTGCTCTTGTGGGAATGACTAAGTTTAAAGGTGCTCTCGATACGCGCATGACCTTTACAGCCTCTGGAACAGTGACCAATATTGCAGCCAGATTATCTGACTATGCTAAAGGTGGAGATATTCTTATTGGTGAAGAAACAAAAAACATGGTGGACGGATTATGGCCGCTTTATAAACTGGGAGCAGTTGGTTTAAAAGGGATCAAAGACCCGGTACCAGTTTTTTCCCTTCTTCATGCTCCCTGATTGAAATCCGGTGGTTAATTATAAATACTTGTTATAAATAGTAATAACGTTATCTTTTAGTTTAGAAAAATGATTTATTGACACCATATGATTTTTTTCCTGAAGATTTAGTCTGTGAATTGCTTTTCTCATTACAAGATATGCTTCTTTAAGATCATCACATTCTTTTTCCTGTATAATTTTTTCTTTGGCAAGACTTTCAAGCAAACGGATATTATCTGTCCATAATATTAAACCCGGGTGAGAATAACTATTTTTTAAAACCAGATATTGAACTAAAAATTCAATATCTATAATTCCGCCTTTGCCCTGCTTTATATCAAAAAAACCTTTTTTGATTTTAAGATGCTCTTTTCCCATACGCTGCCGCATATCAAGAACATCTGTTTTTAGTGCTTTTGAATTTCTTTTTTGGGTGATTATTGTTTCTCTTATCCGGTTAAATTGTTTTTGAATTTCTTTATCACCACTTACCGGCCTTGCTCTTATCAATGCCTGATGTTCCCATGTCCATGCTTTTTGTTCAAAATATTCTTTTAAAGCATCAATATGAGTTACAATCGGGCCTCCTTGCCCTCCGGGCCTTAATCTCATGTCTGCACCGTAAAGCTGACCTGCGGCAGTATGCATTGTAAGAGCGCTGATTATTCTCTGGCTTAAAATTGAATAAAAAGCAATATTTTCTATACTTCTTTGTTTATGATGTGTTGTTCCAGTATCTTTTGAGCAGATAAATATTAAATCCAGGTCTGATTTGTATCCTGTTTCAATACCGCCAACTTTACCATAAGTAACAATTGCAAAGCCGTAAGACTTTGAATTTTCAAGGGCTTTGCCATCAAGCCTTCTGGAAGGCCTCCCATATTTTTTTACAACCATGTTCCAGGATATCTCAAGGACTTTATCAAGTACTGTTTCAGCAATATATGTAAGTTTGTCACTAACCTTCATTAAAGGATAATTTTTGCTTATATCGGCTGCTGCAACTCTTAATGTGTTTGTCTGTTTAAAAACGGATAATTCTTCAAGTTGAAACTCAATATCATTCTCATCAATTTTTGACATCCGTCTTTTAAGTAATTGTTCCAGTTCTTCTTTGTCAGGCGGTGAATAAAGAGTCTTTGGATTTAGTAATTCATCCAGTAAAGGAGGGTGTTTTGATAAGAAAGAAATTATCCAGGGGCTTTTTTCTGCAAGGACGGATAAAGTATTTAATGTGCCTTTATTTTCCAGAATCAGAGAAATATAGCAGGCTCTTGATTCTATAGTTATTATCAGCTCTATCAGGCGTATTAACACAGTATCCGGGTCCTTGCAGCTACTTGCTGTTTGAAGAATTAAGGGAATCAGTCTGTTGAGCCGCTTTCTTCCGCTGGTGGCAAGCCTTTTAGTTTTTGGATGTTCTTCCAAAAGCTGTAATTGTTTAACCACGCTGTTTATGTTTTCATAACCTGAAATTGTTTCTGTTTCAATCAAGGATTGAGGGTCATTAATGTTTAACCACAAACGCTTATAGTCTTCTATCTCAACATCCTTAGCTTCATTTTCTTCAGACACAAGAAGTTCTTTGAAATGTTGATGAACTCTGTTTCTGTACTCATTTAAAATTTTTTCAAAAGTCTGAAAAGAGTCAAAACCCATGGATAATGCAAGTCTTAATCTGTCGTTGGTATTTTTTGGCAGATCATGTGTCTGTAAATCCTGATACTCCTGGAGGCGGTTTTCAACCATTCTTAAAAAACAATATGCTTTGGTAAGGTTAGTTTTTGTTTTTTTGTCAATACATGAATATTTTACCAGCAACTCAAGGACTTTTAATATCTTGCGTTCCTGAAGTTCAGGTTCTATTCCTCCACGAATAAGCTGGAAAATTTGTCCGAAAAATTCAATTTCTCTTATTCCACCGGGACCAGATTTAATATTTTCCTTAAGGTTTATATTTGTTGTCTGCAAAGAGATTCTTTTTTTCATATCTTTAAAAGAATCAAATGTTCCATAGTCAAAATATCGTCTGTAAATAAAAGAGTTTAGATCGTGTAAAAGTTGATAGCCGGTTTTTATGTCACCCCCTACCGGTCTTGTTTTTATAAAAGCATATCTTTCCCATTCTCTGCCTTGAGCTTGATAATATTCTTCAAACTCCTGACATGTCATGACCAAAGGCCCTGTGGCTCCAAAAGGTCTAAGCCTTGTGTCCACACGATAAAAATTTATTCCCTCCTCATTTGCGCTTAGAAGTTTAATAAATTTTCTACACATTTTTGTGAAGAATTCTTCATTTGAGATACTTTTTTCATTGTCTGTCTGTCCATCTTTCGGGTAAACAAAAATAAGGTCAATATCAGATGAAAAATTGAGTTCTTTTGCGCCAAGTTTTCCCATTCCAAGAATGATAAGCCTTTGCTTCTTGCCTGAGGCATCAATTGGGCAACCATAAGTTGAGCATAATTCATTGTAAATGTATGCTGAAATTGTTTCTATACATGCATCTGCAAGCAAAGATATATCATTTAATACCTCATTTAGTTGAGCTGTTTGATTAAGGTCCCTCCATGAAATTCTAATCATTTCACGAAGCTTTGCTTTAGATATTGCGTTCTGGACCTCAGATTCTTTAGATATATTTTTTATAGAAAATTGTATCTTTTCAAACATTTCATTTTTATTGTAAACTTGATCAAGATCACCGGAAGTTATAATATCTTTCAAGAGTTCTGGAAATTGTGAAAGGCTTGATGCAATAAATTCACTATAAAATATTGCTTTGGTAAGTTCAGTTTTAAATTTTGTATTATCAGGAAGATTTATCTTAGAGGTTAATTTTTGCTGAACAATATTATTAATTTTTGCGAGCAAACTCTCTTTTTGATCAGATCCAAGAGTTGGAAAAATTTTGTCAATTGTATTATTATAACCTTGGTTTGTCATTTTGTTTCTTTCATTTTAATTTTTTTAATAAAACATAATCTGTTATTTGTTTAAATTCAAGATAAATCATTAACTGACCTGTTGCAAGAAAGTGTATAAAAATGATAATTTAACAAAATAATAATAATAATATGGATGTAGAATTATGAAACCACCCAAAAGTAAACCACAAGGCATAGAAGATTCAAGTTTTAAAATAATTGATAATGAGGCAGGTGAGCATGGCTTTGATTCTAATAAATGGCAAATAATAAGAAGAATGATTCATACATCAGCCGATTTTGAGTATATAGAGACAGTGAGATTTCACAAAAAAGCAATAGCTGCTGGAATTAAAGCTCTAAAAAAAGGCTGTTCAATTTTTACAGATACAAATATGGCAAAAGCAGGGATTAGAAACCGAGCAGAATGTTTTATAAAAGATGATGATGTCGTAAAAATCGCATCGGCAAATAATCTCACAAGGGCAGAAGTTGCTGTTGATAAGGCTGTTGGCCTCATGGATCATGGTATGGATCAAAGTATTTATGTCATTGGAAACGCACCTACCGCGTTGTTGCACTTAATTGATCTTGTAAAAGAAGGTAAAGCAACACCTGCATTAATAGTTGGATTTCCAGTAGGTTTTGTTAATGCTGCCGAGTCAAAACATGATCTGATTAAGATGGATTATCCATATATTTCAAATATTGGCAGAAAAGGCGGTTCCAATATAGCCGCAAGTGTTGTTAATGCTCTTATTATTTTAGCTGAAAGGAGGTAGCTATTAAAGGTTTTGTAATAGCAGGGACATCAAGTAATTCTGGCAAGACCACTTTATCTCTCGGTATAATGAAATATCTTTCAGAACTTGAGTATAAAGTTGCACCTTTTAAAATAGGCCCGGATTTTATAGATCCAGGACATCATACAAAAATTTGTGGTAAGACCAGTATTAATCTTGATTCATGGATGCTTTCAAAGGATTATAACCTGTCAAGATTTAAAGCAGGTTTTGGGTCTTGTGATGTTGCTGTTGTTGAAGGAGTTATGGGGCTTTTTGACGGCTACAGCGGAACATCCGAGGCAGGATCCACAGCCCAGATGGCAAAATGGCTCGATTTACCTGTCATTTTAGTTGTTGATGCGAAAAGTATGGCAAGGAGCGCAGCAGCAATTATACAGGGATTTGAAAACTTTGATAAAGATTTAAATATTGCAGGCATTATTTTTAATCGTGTGGGAAGCCTTAATCATTATCAATATTTAAAAGAAGCAGTTTTAGACAATTGTCGAGCAGAATCCTTAGGTTATATTTTAAGAAATGATAAAATCCAGATTTCTGACAGACACCTGGGTCTTGTTACGGCGGAGGAACAGAGCTTGTCTGAAAATGCACTTTCTGCACTTGTTCACATGATTGATAAAAAC
>JAIOSM010000330.1 GCA_021107575.1 Desulfobacteraceae bacterium
ATAAAGAATCTCGGCTGTCATGGAGTATCCGAAATTTTGATTATACCATTTGTAAATATATCCACAATAAATATTTTACGAATTCAACCATGTCGAAAATGAATGCTTTATTCGGATATTTAGCATGGGGCTTGTTAAACTCTCATCAATTCTACAGCTTGGTTTGATAGAGATTTGGAGAGATTTTTGTAGCGCATCTTTCTATTTTTAGTACGGAATCCTTTATTATATCCTCAATAAAACTCAAATCGGATTCTTTCTCAAAGCCTGACCATGACTGAGAATAGAAACCTAAGTGAAAAAAGCCCTCCAACGCTCTATCTTAACAACAAATTATGCAGAATAAAAAGCCCCTTGAGTTTACTGCTTGCAAAATCAATCCATTTGAGGCATAAGGATATGATGATGATTCAATGGTATGAACCTTTAACGCTGACAGAATGGTTTAAAAGAGCATTTTCTATTTTAAACCTGTCAGTTATCATAATAACCTTTATATTTGTCTTCACAGAATTCAGATATAATTGGGGGGAAAGGCTTATGGGCTCATATCTTGCTTCCACAAATGACAGCCGGCCTGAAACAGGAACAATATGGGAAGCAGGCGAACAGACTTCTAAAGCCAATACTCATTTAAAAGAAATTATTGATAAACAGCGAGACACAACACAACATGTCCAGAAATCTTCATCATTTTTAGAGCTTGCCTCAGGTGTTCACTCCGGAGAATGGATAAATATTGATAGAGAACATTTTAAAAAACTATATCTTCAACTCCCTGATTATGCAGCCAACAGACTCATTCCTTCAGCAAAGCTTCTATTCCTTCTGAACAATTCTAAACTTGACAGAATATTTATTGAAGGACAGGACGAAAAAACCTTAAAAATATTTTTTCTCAATTCTGACAACCTTGTCTTAGAAGAGATCAAACTGAATAAAGAAATCTTTGAAACCCCGGAGATAGGAACACAATTTGTCATGGGAACAAGTCTTGATGATTTTGAAGAATTTAAAAACCGCATATACTCTGCTGATCGATTTTTTAAAGCCATGACAGATTTATCTTTTGATAAAATTGATGATCTTATAGACGATCCTGACATCCTCCTTGAAAAAGACGGAAAAATAATCCGAGCCGGCATTTGGAACTCAACAGAAGCAGGCTATATCAAAATAGGATTTGAGTATAAACATAAATCCCAAACAAATGTTTTACTTGTAAATGGCAGAGAATGGGTTGTATGGGAGCTTGTAATAAATCTTAAAGGTAGTAATCTATGAAATTGTTCCCGGCAATTATAAAAACAGTAAGGTTCCTTTTTTATTCAGGCCTCTTGTTTGCTGCATGTTCTACCATTGCTCTGACTCTTTTAATATTTATTTGTGCAAAAGACCTTCCAAAACTTCCAGAGCCTTTGAGCCGAATCATTGAAACACCTCAAACTGAAATTTTTGCTGCATCAGGACAAAGATTGATTACTCTTGGTGTCAGAGAATCAATCCCTTTAAACAGGGTTTCTAAAAATTTCATAAATGCCATTCTTGCTGTAGAAGATCATAAATTTTATGAACACCATGGAATAAATAAATTAAGAACAATAAAAGCACTATATATTACACTTTTTAAGCCTGGAAAAATTCAAGGAGCTTCAACAATAACCCAGCAGCTTTCAAAAAACCTTTTTTTCAGTTTTGAAAAATCATACCTTCGAAAATTCAAAGAACTCATGGTATCGCTACAAATAGAAACAAGCTGCACTAAAGATGAAATACTTCATGCCTATATTAACCAGATCCACTTTGGAGCAGGCGCCCAGGGGATTGAAAAAGCTTCAAGAGTATTTTTTGATAAAAGCGCCTCAGACCTTTCTCTTAGTGAGGCTGCTATGCTTGCAGGGCTTCCAAAGTCTCCAACAGAATATAATCCTTATAAAAATTATAAAAAAGCCCTGAAAAGAAGAAATATTGTTTTAAAAAGAATGGCAGATATTGGTTTGATTTCAGATCTTCAAAAAATATCTGTATTGGACACAGAACCAAAACTATCCCGCGAACATGCTGATTCGAGAACAGGAAGTTATTTTCTTGATGCACTTATAAAAGAACTTATACAAAGATATGGTGAAGAAATTGTTTATCACGGTGGCATTAAAGTAACTGCAACAATTGATACAGAACTTCAGAATGCAGCAAAAGAATCCATTGAGAATGGACTTGTCCGCCTTGATGACCTGATGGGGCTTACAAAGGACCAGAAAGAGCGTCCCCAGGCTGCTCTTGTAGCTGTTGATGCAAATTCCGGCGCCATTAAAGCCATGGTCGGAGGCAGAAATTATTATACAAGTGAATTCAACCGGGCTGTCAATGGCTATAGGCAGGTTGGCTCAGGGTTTAAACCATTTCTATATTATACAGCATTTGAAAAAATTAATATGCACCCCGGAACAGTGGTTGCCGACATGCCGGTTTCAATACCGGTAAAAGGAGCACCAGATTGGGAACCACAAAATTTTAACAAAAAAAACCTGGGAGACCTGATCTTAAAAAAAGCTCTGACTAAATCCATCAACACAGTTGCTGCAAGGCTTGTTGAACAAACAGGACCTGAATCTGTGATAGCAACTGCAAAATTGTGTGGAATAACAAGCAAACTTAGCAATGTTTACTCAGTTGCCCTTGGCACGTCTCCTGTTACCCCTCTGGAGATGGCATCAGCTTTTGCAACATTTGCCAAAGAAGGAGTAAAGCATGAACCATTTATGATCTGGCGTGTTGAAGATCCTTTTGGGAGAGTAATCCACGAGCATATTGTTCAGGAAAAGCAGGTTCTTGATCCTTTAATAGCCTACCAGATTGTAGATATGATGAAATCTGTCATTGACAGAGGATCAGGAGCTTCTGTGAGGAGACTTGGATTTACCAGACCTGCTGCAGGAAAAACCGGTACAACAGACAGTTTTAATGATGCCTGGTTCATAGGGTTCACACCTGGTTTATCAACAGCCGTGTGGACAGGATTTGATAAAGAAAAAAAACTTATCAATAAAAACGGAGGTGGTATCACTGGTGGACGAGCTGCAGCCCCTATCTGGACAGAATTCATGGAAAAAGCCTTAAAAAATTCACATAAAAAAGACTTTCCAATACCAAAAGACATCCGGTTTGTGGAAGTAAACACAATAACAGGATGTGACCCTGAACAGGAAAAACTTATAAAAAATATCAGCGGAACAAATACTGAAGCAGAAATATATACAATTGCGCTAAAAAGAGGTCAGGAACTCAAACCTGTTAAATCTGCTGAGGCATTAACTGATACGGCTAATGAAAAACCCAATTCAGGGGGTGAAAATTGATTTGGTTTTTAAGACATCTAAGCGTACGATTATGGCTTGTAGCTCTTGTCAGTATGCCAGCCTCTATTTATCTTGTTTTTCGATTAAACAGTATTTTAACTGACATTAACCCGATTATTCTATTTATATCAGTTACTCTATTCTTTTTTGCAGGCACAGGTTTGATCATGAATCTTATTGGGAAAAAATTGATTTTGAGCCTGATAAAAGAAGGGATGGCCTGGGAAAGAGCTGAAATATATACAAGAAGTGAAGAAAAGTATTACAAAGCTTTAAGGATATATGACTCTTTCCTTATTTCACCATTTTCTGCTAAAGCTTGTGCAGAAAAACTTTCAGGTGCAATGGCACGATTAATTGCAATCTCAGAAACAAGTAATACCACTTTTGAAAAAGCTGCCACACTCTTTTTAAAAATTGCCCCTAACGATGAACATATGGCATTATTATG
>JAIOSM010000266.1 GCA_021107575.1 Desulfobacteraceae bacterium
AGAAAATCAACTGATGTGCAAAAATAAATAATACCATATGTAAGAATCCAGGTTGATCCGATAAGGAAAACAGCAAAGAAAGCTCCATTCAATACCTGATTGGATGATATTTTTCTAAACGGGGCTTCAGAGAACTCAATAGCTTTCCCCATAAAAACAACCAAATGCGGTAAAAAAACAGGGTCACCAATGATAAAATCAAGTACAAAAGCGAAAAATATTATATACCATTCCATTTTAATCTAATTTATTATTATGTTCTAAAGCCTGTTTTATAAAATTCACAAGCCTGTTGTTTAAGTCTTGTGTTTTAAGAGAAAAGCGGACAAATTTATCTGAAAGTCCATGGAAATTAGAGCAATCCCTGATTAAAATCTTCTGATCTCCGATATATTGGCACAAATCATCTGCTTTCAGTTTGCCTGTAAGTTTTGCCAGCACAAATGATGTCTGGGACGGGAATAATGTTATCCCGTAGGAATGCCTTAAGTTATTACTAAAAATATCTCTCTCTTCTTTAATAAACTGTCTTGTCTTTTCAAGAAACGGTTTGACCTCTTCTTTTCTTTCAAGGAGATAAATAACTCCTTTTTGTGCAAGAGCATTAATTGACCATGGTTGAGAATAATTCATTACCCGGTTTATGATTTTAGAATCCCCTGTTAAAAAACCGGTTCTAAGTCCGGGTATGGTAAATATTTTTGACATTGAAGAAAGCAAAATTAAATTAGCAAGTTCTGTATTATTAATGAATGACAATTCTTCAGCTCCATGTACAAAGGGAAGATATGACTCATCAACAACAAACAAAGTCTCGGGATGTTTCTTGATCAGCCTTACAAGATCTTCTTTGGCAATGAGGCCTGCTGTGGGATTGTTTGGATTACAAATAAAAATTGTATCAAAATTATCTGCCATATCTGAAATTCTGTTTAAATCATGGACAAACAAAGAGTCTTCATCGGAATGAACAAAAGTATATTTAACATCATGCATAATACAGGCATCTTTGTAATCAGAATATGCAGGTCCGCAAATAAGTACTTTTTTTAATTTTAATGCAGGAATAATTGTGTAGATAAACCATGTTGTGCCATTTCCGGCTGCAATCCTTGAAGGATCGATGTTTTTAGCTTTGCTAAACGCCTGAATAAGCCCCATTGCATCTACTTCCGGAAGAGATTCTATCTCTTTTATATTATCTCTTAGGTAGGCTTCAAATCCTTTGGGCGGTCCTAGAGGATTAAGGTTACTACTCATATCAACAATTTCTTCTGTGGGACAGCAAAGCCTTTTTGCAAGGGCTTTTACATTACCTCCATGGCCAATAATCATCTATTTAAAGTCCTTTTAAAACATTGTCATGCCGGCAACCACAAAAAGTAGAGCCTCAATTACCTCAGTCATAGCTCCAAGCATATCACCTGTTATACAGTTCATCTTTTCTTTATAAAAACAAAGTATAACAAAAACCATTAAACCAAACACAGCATTAATAACAAAAAACTTATACCCTATAAAAACAGATAAAATTACAGGAATTAAAAACCAGAGAAAATCTTTATACTCAAGCTCTCTTGTAAAAAAATCATACCCTGTCCCACTTTCTCGCCCATATTTGAGGTATTTAATCCCGAATATCATGCTGGCTCTTGCATATGCCGGGATAATTAAAAAAAATAACATAGCAGTAGTACCGGAACAATAAGCCTTTACAGAATAAATACCTGCAAATTTAACAGCAAGGGTACAGACAACTGCAACAAGACCCATCATGCCGGTTCTTGAGTCCTTCATTATTACTAGAGCTTTTTCTCTTGATCTATGGCTGAAAATACCGTCTGCTGTATCTCCTACACCATCAAGATGGAATGCTCCTGTAATTGCAACTAGAAAAAGCACATCAAAAAGAACAACAATACCTTCATAAAAAAATATAGAAACAATCAGATCAAAAACTATCAATAAGGCGCCGATTAAAAGACCGACAACAGGAAAAAAACGGATCATTCCTGAAGGAGAAAAATGTGGATTTTCACCTGATGGAAGAATTGTTATAAACTGAAGAGCAGATTTAAAATCATTACCTGACTTCTGCATAAAAGCTTCCCCTTTTTTGAATAACTACTTTGATTTTCCCTTGGTTTTCAAGTATAGAAAGATATTTATTAATTTCATTGACATGTTTTCCAAGAATACTTGATAAATCTTCTAAAGTGCATGGTCTTCTCTTAATTGTTTCTAAAATAGCTTCTCTAATATCTTTTCTAAAGGGAATATCTTTGTTTTGATCTTTAAAAGCTGCAATAATTTCAACGTTATCAAATCCTAAAAACTCTGAAATGTTTTTAAGATTATCTTTTTTTACAGCAACCAGATCAATGATAGTCCCGGGCCTGTCAAGAGTATTAAGCTGTATTTTGTCAGGTTTTATTTTTTTAATACTCTTTTTCAAAAGTTCGAGCTCTTCCTGACCATCATTATAACCTGGAATAATAAGCACTTCCAGCCAGATTTGCCCTTTAAATTCATTTCTTAAATCACAAAGCCCCTGAATATATTCTTCTATGTTCAAGCCAGAACATGGCCTGTTGATTTTCCTGAATCCATGGGTTGATGCTGCATCGAGAGAAGGAATTATCAAATCTGAGTTAATAACATCATCTCTTACTCCTTTTTTAGAAAATAATGTACCATTGGTTAACAAAGCAATTGAGACCTCTTTTTTTCTTGTTTTAATAAAGTCAATTACTTTGCCAATCCCTGTGTTTAAAGTTGGCTCTCCTGAACCGGAAAATGTTATGTAATCTGGATCCCGGCTATTTTCAAAATAATGTTCAAGCTCTTTTAAAACATCCTTTACAGGCACATACTCTTTTCTTTCACAGGTCAAATTTGTAGTTCTTCCACATTCGCAATAGACGCAATCAAGACTACATGTTTTATGGATTACAAGATCAACTCCTAACGACATTCCCAGGCGGCGTGAAGGCACCGGTCCAAAAAGATACTTATACATATTTTATTATTCCCTGCTTATTCTTTTATATTTACAGGTATTCCTGCAATAGTCCAGACAACATTGGTCACGGCTGCTGCAACTTCCTGATTTGTTATTCCTGCTATATCCCTGAACTGTCTTGCAAGCTTATTCTCCGGTACAATACCACTGCCCACTTCATTAGAGACAAGAATAATCGGGCAGTCTGCATTTTTTATTGATTTAACAAACTCTTGAATACATTCGAAAATCTTTTCCTTATTATAATCTTTATAAAGCAGGTTGGAAATCCAGAGAGTCAGACAATCAATTAAAATTACATCAGCTTGCTTTGAATACTCTTCAATTACTTCAGGTAAAAATATCGGCTCTTCTATGGTCAGCCAATTTTCTCCCCTTTCTTTTTTATGCGCAATAACACGCTCTTTCATCTCAAAATCTGTGGGCACAGATGTTGCCACAAATATTTTCCTAACTGCCGAATTTTCACCGGCTGGACCCGCACCTGCTGAAATTTTTGCAGCAAGGTTGAGTGCATATCTACTTTTACCGCTTTTACATCCTCCAACAACCAATGTGGTAATTTTACTCATAAAACAACATTCCTTATTCTCCTGCCTTTATTCCTGTTGTCTGATTCAATTATCCGCTTCAACCTGTGGTATACTCCTTTTATCCATTTATTTCAATCATTAGACTTCATAACAATTTTCCAAATAAGACTTTTTGGAAAACCCATGACATATTTATCTTAATTTGCTAAACTTACAAAAATAAGATGAATTCAGGAACACATCCTTAATCAGTCTGAAAATTTTACCTGACGGAGATTCTATGAAAATAAAAAAAGCTGTCTTTCCTGTAGCAGGCCTGGGAACAAGATTTCTGCCTGCGACCAAAGCAATGGCAAAAGAAATGCTGCCTGTTGTTGACAAACCCGTTATCCAATATGCTGTTGAAGAAGCTTTTAGTGCCGGTATTGAACAGATTATCTTTGTTACTGGAAGAGGCAAAAAAGCTCTTGAAGATCACTTTGACAGATCTTTGGAACTTGAGTACAACCTTAAAATTAAAAAAAAATATGACTTACTAAAAGCAATAAAAGAACTTGTTCCTGAAACAGGCACTATTATTTATACCAGGCAGAATCAACCTCTGGGACTGGGGCATGCCATATGGTGTGCAAGGGATATTGTAGGAAATGAACCTTTTGCTGTATTGCTTGCTGATGACCTTATTAAATCTGATGTACCTGTGCTGTCACAGATGATTCCACAATTTGACAAATTGCAGTCGTCTATAGTGGCTGTTACAGAAGTTGATAAAAATAAAACTGATCAATATGGAATTCTTGACGCTGCACAAATTGATAAAAACATTGTTGAAATTAATGCTATGGTTGAAAAACCAGCTCCTGATAAGGCACCGTCTAATCTTGCAATTATAGGAAGATACATACTAACTCCTGAAATATTTCATTATCTTGGCAAAAATAAAAAAGGATCGGGAGGCGAAATTCAACTTACGGATGCAATGCACTCTCTATTAAAAAAGCAGTCCATCTTTGGATATAAATTTAAAGGAGATCGATTTGATTGTGGTGATAAAGCAGGATTTCAGATGGCAAACCTTGCTTTTGCAATGGAACGATCTGATATTAAGGATAAATTGTTAAAATATATAAAAACTCTGGGATAAAGTAGTGGTCAAATCCTTCCTTTGTAAATATTATAGGCTTTCATTACTTTTTTAACATATCTCTGTGTTTCGCGGAATGGAGGGATATCTTGATGTGTATCTACTGTAGTTGGGCCTGCGTTATATGCTGCAAGCACAAGAGGAAGTCTGTTTTCATACTTTCTTATCAATTTCCCAAGATAATAAGTCCCCCCCATAATATTTTCTACAGGGTCAAAAGGATCTGATACATAAAAATTCTGGAAGTTAAATGGCATTATCTGCATAAGCCCTGATGCACCTTTCCTTGATACAGCTCTTGGATTAAAATCAGACTCAACTTTTATAACAGCTTTAACAAGCGAAAAATCAACTCCATATTTACTTGAAGCTTTCCTGATTATGGAATCAAATTTGGAAGTTGTATAAAAATTTTGCTCTCGCCCGGGGCTTCCATCTACAAAAAAATTCATTTCAGAATCAGTTCTGGTGATAACATTAGTGAAATTCAGGACTCCATTGCTGTCAATATACGTATACAACATCTCTGCCGATGCGCCTGCAGGCAAAAAGAGAACAAACAATAATAATATATGCAAATATTTCTTCATCTAAACAACTTTTATCTTATTTGTTTTATTATCGACCCTGTCTTTATATTGCTTTAGTATTAACTTCTTAGGAAAATTAGGTTTTGATATATATTTACCAAGAGTTTCAAAAAAATTTTGTTCAAGTTTTTCAAAAAGTTTGTCCTTGTCTTTTGCCATAATAAAATTTCGCTCTACTGCGAACTCATAAACAGCAACCAGACCGACTTTATCTACAATATCTTCAAAAAACAGTTCTTTAAGCTCATTGCCTGAAAAAAGATTTTTTTCAACCGGAATATTTATCCTTGCATTCATCCTTACAAGATATGCATCATCAGCAATCTTCCGCGAGGCATCTGATATTATTAAAGTTTGGTTATTATCCAACTCAACTTCTTTTACCACTTTCTCTCTCATATTCTTTGAACCCAACTATTCTTTAATATTTATTCATGAAACCATAAATCTATTGTTAGATATTACTAAATATACCAGTGATCGGTAATTTGATCAAGGCTTTACAAAAAAGAGGTTATTGAACGATTTTTACAATATCAATAATCTCTTTTTTGTAAAGCCTTCTCTCAAGTTGTGCACTTTTAGATTTTATCATTTTGGTAATAATTTTTAACTTATTTTGATTAAAAGGGATATCCTGCTTTTTTAAATACTTTCCCACAAGATGGGCACCACATAAAAGATTAATAAAATACTCTTCCTCTGAATATATCCCAAATGGTGTGTCTCCCGATGATATAATGTGAGTCCCGGCAACATGTGATTTTACAGCATTGCCAAACACAGGAGTGTTATAACCGAGAAGTGATTGCTCTGTCTGGGTTATGTAAATCGAGTTTATATAATTGTAATATTCTTTGAATGTTTCAATGTCGTTGGTTTTGACATTTATGGAAAATCCTTGATTCTTAAGCGTTTGAGCTGTTACAAACAGATCGGCAATACCATTTCTCTCACCGATTCCAAGCACAGAAGTTTCTAAAACTAAAGCACCTGCACAAATTCCCATAACAGTATTTGCATTTGCCATACCCATGTCATTGTGACAATGAACACTGATTTTGGGAATACTTTTCTTTGTGCCTGATTCTTTTATGATTTCAACAGCTTTTTTAATTTTCTCAAACACTAAATTTGGAGCTAAAATACCTGAAGTATCAGGCAGGGAAATAATATCAACACGAAGATAAATGAGAAACTCTATCATTTCCCTTATAAGCAGATCCGGGGTTCTCCCGATATCCAGCATGGCAACTGATATCATGCTGTTTTTAACATTGGCTCTTATGTAATTAATACTTTTTGATATGGTTGAAGATATTTCTTGTTTTTGTGCATTTTCTTTTATATGAAAATGAAGATGGAAGTTATTAATGCCTGTGTTTACAAGGAGTTCTGCGTCTTTAAGAAGAGCTCTTCCCATGCCTGCAACAGCTGTTTTATATTTAGAGGCTTTACAAAATTGGTTTAGTTTTCTTATATATTGAGCTTCTGTTTCATGGGCCGGAGCATAGCCTGCCTGGCATACATCTATATTCAATTTCTCTTGAAATTCAAAAATTTTCTGCCTTTGCAAGTATGAGAATACAATGCCTTTGTGCTGCATACCTTCCCGGATTGTCTGGTCTACCACAATAATTTTATCTGGCATATTTTTCCTTTGGCGGATTAAAATATCCATGGATAAGGTCTGGAAAAAGCTTTTTAAGCTCATTAATTACAAATTCAACCCCAAGTTCAGAGGATCTCCCTCCGGCTTTAAACATTACTTTGCAGTATCCTTGAGGGTCATAATTCATATTTCTCCATTGAATCATGCTTACAGGGTATGTTTGAAGAAATTTAACCAATGCTTCAAATTCAAGCCTAGAATCTGTGAATCCCGGGCAGTTAAGGTAGTTTAATGCTACAAATTTATTTTTGTTTAATGCTTGTTCAATACTTTTTAATACATGTTTGAACTTATAGCCATTGGGCCTAAAATATGCATCATAACATGGCTTTCTGACCGAGTTTATACTTACCCGCATGGAATCAAGTCCTGCATCAAAAAGTTTTTCAACAAGACCGGGCATGCTTGCATTTGAATTTAAATTTATTGTGCCCGAAGATGTTTTTTTTCTAATCTTTTTAATGGCCGGCTCAATAACTTTAAAGGCAGTTAAAGGATCTCCCTCACAGCCCTGACCAAAACTTACAACCGCTTTTTCTACACTGTTAAAATGCTCTGTTGCAACCTCGAATATTTCCTGAGCAGTGGGTGTAAACTTGATTCTGTTTTGTGGAGATGTGATAAGATTTTCTTCCTGAAGAGAAATACACCCAAGGCATCGCGCATTACATGTTCTTGCAGTTGGCAAAGGTGCTTCATATCTTTTTAAAAAAAAATTTTTCCCGGCAGGACAGCTGTATATTGTAGCACAATTTTCAAGATGTCTCATAAGCCTGTTGTCAGGATATTGCTTTTGCATTGCTTTAATCCCTGCGAGAATTTTTTTCCTGGGCATTAATCTTAAATCCTGGCGCGGTTCATTATCTATCAAAATTGCCGCAGATCGGAAGCCATCTTTACCAAAGCCTGTTGCACCATAAGAAAAAAGAGGGAGAAGACCCGCATCTTTCTCGCTTTCATAGGCAGGAAAATATTTGTTCACATACCCGGGAGAATTAAAAACTGCAACCGGGAAAACCTCCTGATCAGGTTCATAGGGGTTAAATTCAAGCACTTCAAACTCTTTAGTTTCAAAGCTGTAAACAATTGGTTTTTTCCGGGGCATCATCATGAGTTCGCTGCCAAATGGCATGTCAATGGTATCTGACTCTGTTAATGGAAAAAAAGTCTCCCCTGCCATGCCCACACTGCCGAAAGCAGGAAGATCAAATATCTCTCCATCCCTGTTTGCAACCACTGCATTTATGAAGTCTGTTTTATTATTAATCTTAATAATCTCCTAGGCATAGTCTGCAATCTGTTGTAACCAGTCTTGGCTCTTCTCCATGTATGCGGATGTTAAGAAGAATATCATGGCATCCGGCTGATAAAGTGCTGCCATCGAAGACAGCAACCCACCCGACTTTAGAATCAGGAAAGTTCTCTTTATTTAAGTTAAAAATCTTTGCTACATCCGGTCTAATGATTCTCAAATCAGCTTTTTTTAACATCTGGTCAGGCATAACCACAGACAAATCTGTTATATGCATATTTCTGCGGCGATCAAAGGCCCACCCATGAATATAGATGGCTTCAGGCAAATGTCGTATTTTTACTATTCTTTTTCCCCCTTCACTTTCTGCTCTGAACACAATGCCTGCTGCTGTATCAATTACGAACTCTGCGTTCCCTTTAGAGTCAACATAGAAATCCTTAATCCAGGAAAGAAGTGTCTCCCGATTATGGGAACTGCCGCTTTGGTCCAGCCAATTTTCATACTGTGAAAATAAAAGATGCCCTGTTGAACCCGTAAAAGGTCTGACTCCATAGAGCAAGGAAAATTGTCGCTTTAACTCTGAAAGAGGAGAATTGTTTTCTATGGCAAGCGCTATTGCACTGGCCATTCCTGTTCTGTCAGCCCCTCCTCTACAATGAAGCAAAAGCGGTCTGGGTGCAGTTTCCAACGCTTCAATAAGAGCATCAAGTTGAGTACAACTTGGAAGACTGTGAGCCACGAATCTAAAGCTATAGTACTGAACACTGTGATCCTGGGCAATTTTTTTTTCCTTTGTATACCATTCTTTCCCCTCGCTTTTGCCTCGGAGATTAATAATGGTTTTCAGTCTTTTACTCGATATAATCTTTTTTAATCTTTTTTCTGACAACTGAGCACTTCTATAAACTTTTTCCTTAACTACTACGTGAAAATTATCAAATGCATAGAAGTAGGAAACAGTTATGCCCACAATAAACCCAATCACGAGCATACTCTTTATGATTATTCTCATTGAGCTCCTATATAAGAATCACAGACATTGGCAAGAGGACACTCAGGACAGTTTGGTTTTTTAGCATCACATATCTCTCTGCCAAAATAAATCATCCACAATGAAAAATCGCTCCACAACGCTTTTGGAAGTTTCGTCATAAGATCAAATTCAACTTTAACCGGATCTTTTTGTAAAGTAAGCCCCAACCTGTTTGATATTCGTAAGACATGAGTATCCACAACAATGGCAGGAATATTAAAAATGGTTGATAAAACAACATTTGCTGTCTTCCTGCCCACACCGGGCAGCTTTATAAGCTTTTCAATGTCAGATGGTACCACTCCATCAAACTCTTTAAGGAGTGCGCTGGCACAGGCTTTGATATTTTTGGCTTTATTATTATAAAAACCTGTAGAAAAAATAATCGGTTTAATATCTTTTAACGGGGCTGCAGCAAGGTCCTCTGGTTCAGGATATTTTGTAAAAAGATTTTTTGTTACCTTATTGACCTGATTATCTGTACACTGGGCTGATAAAATAGTGGCAGTTAAAAGCTGAAAAGGACTTTTATGAGTCAACTGAGTTTCTACCACAGGGTATCTTGCCTTGAGAACTCTTAAAATTTGAGTAATTTTTGGTTTTGATATAGTCATATTAACAAATTCTCGGGAGCTGCTCTCCTGTCAGCATATCAACTATCCTGGTGCCACCGATTAAAGTCTCCATATATACTTTCCCACTCTTTTCAGGCAATACCTCTCCGATAATACAGGCATCTTTGCCAAACTCATCTTTTTTTATTATTTCAAGAATTTTTTCTGCATGATCTGGTGAAGCAAAAGCAATCAGTTTGCCTTCATTGGCAATATAAAGAGGATCAAAGCCCAAAAGTTCACACATGCCTGCGACTGCGCTTTTTACAGGGATTGCGTTTTCTTTTATTTTTATTTCAACATTGGACTGAGCAGCAATTTCATTTAACGTTGTACCAAGTCCACCTCTTGTCGGATCTCTTAATACATGTATTTCATTGCCTGAATCCATAATAGCTTTAACCATATAATTAAGAGGTGCAGAATCAGTCTTGATGTCAGAAGTCATTTTCAAATCTTCTCTGGAACTTAAAATAGTAATCCCGTGATCGGCAATCGTACCGCTGATAATTATTTTGTCTCCCGGCTGTGCATTGGCTCCTGTAACATTTACATTATCAGGAAGAATCCCAATTCCCGAGGTATTAATAAATATTTTATCTGCTTTGCCTTTTGGGACTACTTTTGTGTCACCTGTAACAATATTGACGCCTGCTTTTTTGGCAGCATCTGCCATGGTTTTAAGTATTTTTTTAAGATCAGAAATAAGCATACCTTCTTCGATTATCAGCCCGACACTTAAAAACAAGGGATTAGCTCCACACATGGCAACATCGTTTACAGTGCCGTTGACAGCGAGGTCTCCGATATTCCCTCCCGGGAAAAAAATTGGGTCAACAACATAGGTATCAGTTGAAAAAGCTATTTTTTTACTGCTGATGTCACTTATGTCCAGAACAGCTCCATCATCAAGCATTGCAAGTACAGGATTGTTAAATAAAGGAAGAATTATATCTGACATCATTGAATGTGAAATTTTCCCGCCGCTGCCGTGATCCAGTAAAACCTTGTTCTCTGCCATATTCTTAAAAGTCCTTATTATATATTTTCTTATCTGTTATATTTGTAATATGCTGCGCATGAGCCTTCACTGGATACCATACAAGGTCCAACAGGATTCATGGGAGTACATGCTTTTGCATAAAGTTTACAGTCTTCGGGTGTCTTAAGTCCCATTAATATTTCACCACAGGCACAGCCCTTTGGCTCTTTGGTATCTTGTATGTCAATGTCGAATCTTGAGCAGGCATTAAATTTTTCAAACTTTTTATTTAATACCATACCAGAATCAGGAATTTCTCCAATACCTCGCCATGTTGCATTACCAATTTCAAAAACCTGATTCATTATCTCTTTTGCCTTGACATTGCCTTGATCTGAAACTGCTCTCGGATAGGCATTTTCCAAAGCCGGTCTTTTCATTTTGCTCTGCGTTGCAAGCATTAATATTCCTTTAAGAATATCCAGAGGTTCAAATCCTGCAATAACAGAAGGAATATTGTACTCTTCATGCACACTTCTGTATGCATCAGTACCTGTTATTACAGAGACATGGCCCGGTAGTAAAAACCCGTCAAGTTCAACTCCTTTGGTCTGCATAAGTGCTGCAAGTGCAGGAGGTGTTAGTTTGTGTGAAGAATGAATTGAAAAATTGGGAATATTCTGCTTTTCTGCTACCAATAAGGTCGCAGCAATTGTAGGGATTGTTGTCTCAAAACCGATTGCGCAGAAAAGAACTTGTTTCTCAGGGTTATCTGTTGCAATTGCCAGGGCATCAAAAGCTGAATATACTATCCTGACATCCGCACCGTCAGCTTTTTCTTTTTGAAGGGAAGATGAACTCCCAGGGACCTTTAAAAGATCACCAAAGGTTGTGACAATAAATTTGTCTGATTTTGCAAATTCTATATATGTATCAATATCTTTTTGTGCAGTGACACATACAGGGCAGCCTGGTCCTGATAAAAGCGTGATGTTTTTCGGGAGCACACCTTTTATTCCATATCTGAAAATTGACATGGTATGGGTGCCACACACTTCCATGAGTCGTATCTTACCTATCTTCAGGTCATGAATGCTCTGGATAAGTTTTTTTGCAAGATCACCATCTCTGTATTCGGCAACATATTTTAAGGCCATGGTTTTATCCTTTATTTAGCTTTTCTTCCTTTGCTCCTGCAATAATTGCCTGCCCAAGTGAAATTCCCCCGTCACCTGCCGGAACTAAAGTATGTGTATAAACTTTTAAATCATTGTTTTCAAGGTCTTTTAGTATGTTGTCAAAAACAAGGTTATTATTAAAAACCCCGCCTGATAGAACAACATCATTTAGACCCGTGTTTTGTCTTACCTTTAACACTCCTTTGACAAACATATCAACAAAAGTTCTGTGAAATCTTGTGCTTATGTCAGACAGCTTCTCACCTGAGGTGATATCCTGAACAACCTCTTTTATTAAAAGGCCAAGCTTTATCTCAAAGATTTTTTTATTATTGCTTTCTTCAAACGAAAAAGAATAGGCTTTACAATCAAGATCCTTTTTTGAAACTGCTTCAAGCTCCATGGCAGCCTGGCTTTCGAATGTAATTTTGTACCTTATTCCAAGAATTGAAGCCACACCATCAAAGAGTCGTCCAGCACTTGAGGTTAACGGAGAATTCAATCCCTTTTGCATCATTTGTTGAAGAAATTCAAGTTTGTCTTTTTTATGATCCCGGGTCAGCGCAATATCTAAACCAAGCATCTTGTTCCCAAAAGCTTTATCAAGATATGCCACAGCCATACGCCATGGCTCAAGCACCGCAGTCTCACTTCCGGGCATGGGAATATATTCAAGATGAGCCTGTCTCGTAAATGAGGTATAGTCGCATGTAAGAATTTCACCGCCCCATATTTTTCCATCAGTGCCAAAACCTGTACCATCAAGGGTGAGAGCGATTACTTCATGGTCAATTTGATTTTCTGCCATACATGAGACCGCATGGGCATGGTGATGTTGTACAGCATGAATTTTAATGCCTTTTTGCGCTGAAACATAATCTTTTGCATAATCAGTACTCATATATCCCGGGTGCATATCATGTGCAATTATTTCAGGCTCAATATCCATGATCTTTTTTAGATGCCAAATACTATCTTTATAATAAGTAAATGTTTTGTAATTATTAAGATCACCAATATATTGGCTTAAAAACGCCTGATTATTTTTTGTAAGACAAACAGTACTTTTGAGCCCGCCACCTGTGGCAAGAACTTTTGGATAAGCTTTACCAAGATAAATTGGAAGCGGGGCATACCCTCGTGATCTTCTCAAAAACCTGGTCTTGTCCTTATTTATCTGAATAATCGAATCATCAGCTCTAAAATAAATATCTCGGTTATGAATCAGAAAATAATCTGCAATATGTCCAAAAGCGTCCAAGGCCTCATCATTATCAATTGATAAAGGTTCATCGCTTCTGTTCCCACTTGTCATAACAAGGACTTCAGGGCCTTTTTTAAGCAGAATATAATGCAAGGGAGTATAGGGGAGCATTATGCCAAGATAGTTATTGTTTGGCGCAATATCCAAAGCAAGGTTGTAGTTATTTTCTTTTTTTTCAAGAAGCACTATGGGCCGATTAAACGATTCTAATAATTTTTTCTCAGTTTCATTTACATGGACAAACTTTTTAATTGCATCAACAGATTGAGCCATTAACGCAAATGGTTTATCAGGTCGTACTTTTCTTTTTCTCAAAGTTAAAACAGCATCATTATTAGATGCATCAACAGCAAGGTGAAATACACCAAGTCCTTTTACAGCAATAATTTTTCCCATGTTTAAAAGCTCGGCAGCTTTATCAATACTATTTTCATTTTCTTCACAGATATTTTCTGACAAAGAATTGACAAGGGTAACATGAGGGCCACACACAGCGCAGGCATTGGGCTGAGCATGAAATCTCCTGTCAAGAGGATTATAATACTCTTTTTGACAATCTTCACACATGGGAAAATGCTTCATGGAAGTTTTTGGACGGTCATAGGGGATGTCTTCAATAATTGTGAATCTTGGCCCGCAGTTTGTACAATTTATAAATGGATATTCATATCTTCTGTCTTCGGGGTTATTAAGCTCCTCCAGACAGTCTTTGCAAATGGAAACATCGGGGGAGATGAGTGTGGATCTATCTTTGCATGGTTTGCTTTTCTGAATTGTAAAAGATGTATATCCTAATTTTGGAATTTCTTCAGATCTAATATCTGTAATTGAAGAAAGGATCGGCTTTTCAGTCTGAATATCATTAGTAAAGGCTTGAATCTTCTTAAATTCACCTTCAACTATTAAAACTACTCCCTTAGAAGTATTGGCAACTTCTCCAAAAAGATCATAACGACCTGCGAGTTGAAATAAAAAAGGCCGAAAACCAACACCTTGAACAACGCCGTTGATTTCCAGCCTTCTGGCTGTGCAGAGATCCTTCATTTTTTTATTATTCAGACTCTGTCTTCCTGCCCTTATGGCTCTGATCTTCATTACTCCTGATCTGATTATCTATTGCCAACATCTCACGGATATCAGCCAAAGTTTGTTCCGCACTTTGCCTATCAACTTTGCTTATGGCAAATCCAGCATGAACAATAACATAATCTCCAATTTTAACATCATCAAGAAGCATTAAACTTGCCTCCCTTGTAACACCGTCGACATCAACTATTCCCATGGAAGTAGTCTTATTTATTTCAGTAATTTTTGATGGGACTGCAAGGCACATAATTATATTACTATCCTGTTTAAATTATTAATTAATCTTCAATTGCTGATAATATATACTATTAAAGTACAGATTATCAAGATTTAATAAATATTAATAAATTAGAAAAAACAAGGTAACAAGGCAAATTTTTCATTGTATCATTCTGTTTAGCGAGACAGTTGATGAGACGATCAGTGAGACATATTTGTTATTATATCAATATTTTCTTTTCTATGATTATTAATAAGTCTTTTACTTATGACACGTGATTTCAGGCACAGGCCGATAAAATTAAACATGGCATAATTTATGCTATTCAAACTATAGGCACAGTGAATTTTTTAAATCCACTGGGAACAGATAATCCAATATAAGAGAGGACAACATGAAAAAAATCTTAATAGCATACACCAGCAGAACAGGAAATACTGAAAAAATGGCAGATTACTTGGCAGAGGGTATCAGAATGGCCGGGAATGAAGCTACACTCGCAAAAACATCATCCCTGAAAAAAGCAGAGGATTTATCTGGATTTGATGGCTTTCTATTTGGCTGTCCCACATATCATAAAGATATGACCGGTGGAATGAAACAATTTCTTTTTATAGCTGAGAGTGCTCACTTAACCGGAAAAATCGGAGGTGCTTTTGGATCACATACACATAGCGGCGAAGCAGCTCCCATGCTTTTTGACACCATGCAGTATGTATGTAAAATGGACATGACAGACTTGGGACCATTAAGTTTGACTGATACAGTAATGGAATCAGATGATGGTATGAAGGCTTGTCATGATTATGCAAAAGGCTTGTCTGAAAAATTTTAATTATAGTAAATCAAAAATGCAAAACTGAAATACGATACCCAGAGCTTGTTTTATACAACTCTGGGTGGATGGTCTTTTTTATGTTTATGCATATAATTTGCCCATAATAATACAAGTGGAAAAACGAAGAGAGCAAGGCAGCTTATCCAGATTAGCAGCATTTGGTTTGTTAATTCTGATAATTTGTTTAAATCATCCTTTGGAAAAATATGTATAGACATGGGTCTGTTCCAGGTTTCTAAATGGGTCGAACATTTTGGCAGAGGATATGCAATCAGTGTTGGATATGTAAGTTTAAGATATAAAGCTCCCTTGATTGTATGCCCTTCAAATTTTCCATTGTCTGGTACAGGTATCGTAAATCTGATTCTGAATCTTTGCATATTTTCCATGGCAGCAGTGGTATCGTTCCATATTTCTATTTTATCTTCACCTTTCCATATTGGCAGGGTTTGGTTTTCAGGTATAAATCTAATATCTTTCAAAGAATAGAGCTCACCAAGCGACTTTTTATTTTCTTTATATTGAAAATTAATTGTATGGCCAAGGCCTAATTTTTGCCCTCTAAAATCTTGTTCTTCTTCACCAAGTATTTCATGATACTGGTTAAGGGGAGCAGGATAAATCAATGCGCAGACGCGCTCATGGCGTAAAAAAAGAGTAAGCAGCAATAAAATTATTAAAATCAGGCTCATTATATTTAGCTTTGTGACTTCTATTTTGAATTGCTTTGACTCTTTAGGCACCATTTCTTCTCCCTTTATTAACCCCAAAATTTTGTGGAAGTTATAATAGCATTTATGATAAGATTTAAGAATGCTTATTTATAAGTATTCATGCCATCTTTCAATTTAATTGCGATGACATGTTAGTAATCCTTTTGAAAAAATCAGGCAGGGTTTAAAATGATTTACCGTATTGCGGCAGATTTGATTGTTTTGATTCATTTTGCATTTATTTTATTTGTCGTGGCTGGTAGCTTTTTGGTTATTAAATGGCACAAAGTCTCATTGCTGCACATTCCTGCTGCAGTATGGGGCGTGCTAATTGAGTTTACCGGAGGGATATGTCCGCTTACACCGCTTGAGAACAAGCTCCGGCTGGCTGGGGGTGAAGCAGGATTTAGTGGCGGGTTTATTGAGGAATATATTGTTTCTATAATTTATCCGAACGACTTAACTCGTGGGCTTCAAATACTGCTTGGTTCTATTGTTATTGTCATCAATGTTTCAGTTTACGGATATTTGTTGTGGAAGCGGAAAGTAAAGGCATTAAACAGGAAATGATAATTTTAATAATGCTTGACTTTGTCACCGAGCGGTGATATAAGCAGTTGTAATGGGTAGTTTTCATAAACCGGATAAGTGATTATGACAAAAAATAAACATGTTCAAATCAGGAACAAGCATATTACTCGCAAACGTTTGATCAGTGCTGTTGGCAGTCTTCTTGCCAGGGAAGGATTCAACGGTCTGGGGGTCAATGCCGTTGCCCGGGAAGCGAACGTTGATAAGGTATTGATATACCGGTATTTTGGCGGACTGTCAGGATTGATTTCTGCCTATGGTAAAGAAGGAGATTTTTGGCCTTCTGCTCTGGAGCTTGCCGGAGGGGATTTGCAAACATTTGCCCGGTGCTCTTTGTCGGAAAAATTGTCTAGGCTGGGGCATAATTTTATTAAAGCTTTAAAAAAAAGACCTGTTACATGTGAAATTATGATTTGGGAGATGACTGAAAGAAACGAGCTGACCATAGAACTGGAAACTATTAGAGAGAATAGCATGATAGAATTTTACCAGATGTTTTTACTGACCAGAGATAATGAACAGGATTTGCAGACAGTGGTGACATTGATTGGAGCAGCCATCAGTTATCTGGTGTTAAGGTCAAGAAATATTGATCTGTATGGTGGCCTTGATTTATCCTCTGATGCGGGCTGGCAACGGCTGGAAAAGGCTATAGAGGTAATAATCCAGGGGACGATTGGGAATGACTGATAAAAAATAGGAATATTTTTTTGTTTAAAATAGTCACTGTTTGGTGACAATGGTAATAATAAGGAGAAAAGGAGAAAAATTATGGATAGAAGAGAG
>JAIOSM010000037.1 GCA_021107575.1 Desulfobacteraceae bacterium
CCCTGCATGTGGTTGTGGAAATTTCCTGTATGTGACCTACAGGGCATTGAAAGATATAGAAATGGAAATTGTAGAAAAGATAGTCGATAATTTTTCTGAGAGGTCATACAGGAATATCAAATTTGGATTATCACGGGTTTCTGCAAAACAATTCTATGGGATTGATACCTTGAATGTTGCAGTTGAGGTGGCCAAGGTGACAATGATGTTAGGGAAAGAATTAGCTGCTTCTGAATGGAACAAACGAATCAGTACAAAATTATCAATGCTTGGTTTGAGCCTTGATGAAGGATTGCCCTTAGATAGCCTAGAAGAACAAATAATATGTGATGACGCATTATTTTGTGAATGGCCTGAATCTGATGTGATAATCGGTAATCCTCCTTACCAGTCTAAAAATAAAATTCAAGCTGAATTAGGGTTGGATTATATTAACAAGGTAAGGAAAAAATATCCTGATGTCCCTGGTTTAGCAGATTATTGTGTTTATTGGTTTAAACGAGCTCATAATGAACTTCAACCTAATCAACGCGCTGGTTTAGTTGGTACAAACACAATCAGGCAGAATTACTCCCGCGAAGGAGGATTAGATTATATAGTAAATAATGGAGGAACTATCTATGATGCAATATCTACTCAGGTTTGGTCTGGAGATGCTGTAGTCTATGTTTCGATTGTGAATTGGGTAAAGGGCTCGTATACAGGAAAGAAACGGATAGCATTTCAGCGGGGTGACTCTGCTAACGCACCTTTTGAGTACCATGATGTTGATAAAATAAATTCCGCTTTGAGTTTATCGATAGATTTGACTAGTGCCAATACGCTTCAATCAAATAAAAACCCAAAAAAGTGTTTCCAAGGGCAAACTCACGGTCATACTGGTTTTCTATTAGATAAGACTGAAGCTGAACAAATCCTAAATGAAAACCCAGAATACAGAGATGTGTTATTCCCATATTTGAACGCAAATGAGATGCTAAGTAACTTTGATTCATTACCATCAAGGTATGTAATTGATTTTAGGAAGGATGACATTTTTTCAGCCAATCAATATAAGGTCCTAATCAACCATGTCAAGAAAAATGTATTTGAAGATAGAGAGTTAAAAGCAAAAACCGAATCAGACCGTAATAAGAAACTATTTGATGAAAATCCAAATGCGCGTGTAAATAAACATCATCAAAATTTCTTTAATCAGTGGTGGAGACTTTCTTATGCAAGAGACGATTTAATGAACCAATTGGAAAGTTTACCGCGATACTGTGTATGTGGTCAGGTTACAAAAAGACCAATTTTCGAATTTGTTTCATCAGAAATTCATCCAAATGCAGCTCTTGAAGTGTTTTTGTTCTCAGATGATTATTCATTTGGGATTCTTCAGTCTAACATTCATTGGGAATGGTTTACCGCGAGGTGTTCAACATTAAAGGGTGACCCTCGTTATACTTCCACTACAGTGTTTGACTCATTCCCTTGGCCTCAAAATCCTAATCTTGAACAGATTAAAAAAATAGCAGATTGTTCAAGAAACCTCAGGGAAATTAGGAGAGATATCATGAAGAGGATGGGGTTGAGTTTACGAGATATATACAGGATAGCAGAGGAAACACCATCGAATCCAATAAACGAAGCACAAGATTTATTAAACAGCGAAGTATTTGATACTTATGGAATCAGCCCAAATGAAGATGTTCTATCTTTTTTACTGGACCTAAATCAAGAAATCTACCAAAAGGAATTAGAAAACAGAGAAGTTATCAAGCCTGGCTTACCCAATTTTGTGGTTGATAAATCTTGCTTTATTTCTGATGATTGTATTCGATTAAGATAATTATTATTTTGTTTCATCTAATATTTGTTTCTTTGTATAGTACACCCTCCCAAATTTATTGGTATTCTACAATCAATTAGCTTAAGAATATGAGGGTAGATTAATCTTATCGGTAATATATCTACCGAATCCTTACCGATAATTTCCCGATTTTCTTCTGATTCGGTATCAATATAATATCCTCCCTATTTACTAAAAGCTAAACCAGGTAAACTAACTCAACTAGTAGCTATTGGTTTACCTGGTTTAGTTGGTTTAGCTAATATCTCTTCTGACCTTGGATTCTATTTCTTCAATTGATTCTGTTGTGTCTGGTAGAAAATAATAGACATTTTTTCCAATATCTAATCTACCTATTTGTCCTACACCTGCTAATTCTTGGAGTGAAGTATGGATATTACTTTTGTCTAAGCCAAGGTTATCAGCGATATCTTGTATTTGAGCTATTTCTAAATCCTTAATGGCATTTATTATGGCAATTCTTCTTTCAGTCATATTAAGCTCACCCTCGTCTTTTTTGTAATTCCACATCCCACTAAAACTATTGAAAGTAGCTTCAATCCTCCTTTCCTGCATATCTCTACTTTCTATGAAAATAGTTCCAGAAGATGATGATTTATCACTATACAATCCAATCAAGCTATCGGCAATTGCACCTTTTGCTGTGCTGCCTTGAATGTCTAAGATAGCATCAGGATTGTCCCCGCTATTTTTCTTGTGGTGGTCAATGAAAATTATTGAGCAACCGATTTCAAACGCTATGCTTTGAATGGGAGTTAAAGCACAAGTCATTTCATTATAATTGTTATGGTCGCCATAAATTGCCTTTCCATAAGTGTCGATTACTACTAATTGGTATCTGTGTTTTTCAATAATATTTGCTAGCTTTGCACTTCCACCTTTTTGCAATTTCCCGATATCTTCTTGAAAGCCATTCAAAAAATAGAAATCTATGTTCTTGATAGTTTCTTTATCCCAACCTTGCATTTTTAACCGCTTTTTGATTCTTGATTTACTATCTTCTAATGCAAGAAATAAAACTTTGCCTTTCATTGCTTGATATCCAAAGGTTTTTTCACCAGAGGCCACTGCTTTTGATAGTTGTAATGCTAACCAACTTTTCCCCACCTTTGATTTTCCGCCCAAGATTGATAACCCAATCGGTAAAAAATTTGGAATCGTCCAATCGGGTTCTTGAATGTCCATATTCAACAAGTCAATTCCTTTAATTAGACCGTCTTGTTCAGGAATTCCTGCTAATGGTAAGTCAGTTTTATATTTCAATGAAGAGTTAACTAAATCTAAGACTTCACTTTTTTCCAATGGTTCTTCAGTCCTGCTATCGTTAAGTGAATAAATTGCATTCAACAACTCTTCTCTTTACCATCCTCTTCTTCGCAAGGCACATGACTCTTTAAATAATGTGGGGTTTCTATTTCCGACAGGAATTTTACTGGTTTTTGCTATTATTGAAATGGGGTTTTCTCTTTTTTGAACTACATGTTCAACTACCCAATCAGGAATTTCTCTAATGTCTTCAAAGCTTTTTAATTGTTCATAATTGGTACTAACTTCAGGCAATATTACGTATCCTCCATTAGCTCTAATATCAATACCCTCTGGCAGACTACCTGAAGAGTTTGTAAATTCTTGACCTAGTTTTAATCTGAAATAATAATGGTGTCCACCTGTTGGTGTTTTTACATTTGGCTCAATGTCAGAGTTTTTTATCGTCAATAACTCTTCCCAATTATCTAATCCTCCATTTTTTATATCAACAT
>JAIOSM010000405.1 GCA_021107575.1 Desulfobacteraceae bacterium
AAATAGGATGATTCCCTGGCAACAGCAATCTTACTTGATGCAAAACAATTTATCCAAATCTTATTAAATTCTTCTGTAAATCCTTCGACATCAGTAACAATCCTGATGGCGCCGTCTTGCCCCCATCCATTAAAAAATCTGAAACTGAAGCGATAAACTTTGTTTATAAAAAAAGAAAAAAAAGTTGTTAAGGGCTTATCCCCAAGGAATTTAGCTAAAAAAGGGAAAAAATTTACAGGCTTTATTAACAGGGGGAATTTTGCTATTTCAAACCATTCAAGTTTTTTTATAAATCCCCTTATGGATTGAGAATTTGGAAAACCAAATACCAGTTTACATCCTTCTGTTTCAATTTCCGTGAAGACCTTTTTTGCAAGCTTTGTAAATAGTCCTTTCCCCCTGGCTTTTTTATCCGTTACAGTAGCCGTGGAAACAGCACCGCTGATTCTACGATCCTGATAGCACATGGGAAACCACATTACAGCATAATGTGCTACAATCTCATCACTTAGTTCAGCGACACTTACACCACTGTCTTTGGAAAAAGAATTCTGGAACTGCCATAACCATGTTTTGCAAATCAATTCCGGATCAAGAGTGTCAGGAAAATTATTAAAAAACAAATGCGAAATCTGCTTTTCATCACCACCTTTATATCCTCTTAAAATCATTTCATCATTTTTTTTAGTCATATTTCTCATTGTTGTCAATTAAGCTTTGATAAAGATTAATTAGTTCACTGTAATGATTTTCAGCGTTATAATGGTTTTCAATTTTATTTCGCCCATGCTTTCCCATCTCCAATAACTTTTCATTGGAATAACTCATAAGTGTTTCAATTTTTACAGTTAAATCCTCTGAATCTCCACTTTTAAATATCAGGCCATCTGATTCGCGATCAATTAATTCCGGGATACCTCCAATATTTGCACCAATAACCGGTTTCCCATATGCCAGAGTCTCTAAGACTGACATGGGACAATTTTCATACCATTCAGAAGGTACCACAATACATTTAGATTCCTGAATGGCCTTTTCTAATTTAGAACCAGTTAAATAGCCTTTAAATTCGACATTCTTAATACCTTGTTTTGACGTATACAACATCAATTTTTCTTGTAAAGGACCAGTTCCCACAACAACCAGACGTAAAGTGTTTGATTTCAACTTTATAAAAGCGTCAATTAATGTTTTAATACCTTTTTCCTTTGAAAGTCTTCCAAAGTAGAGGATATAATCACCTTGGATATAATCCGGACTAATGATTTGAGTATTAATAAAATTGGGTATATGTATGATCTGCTGTTCGGGAAAACCAAATTCAATAAATTTAGCTTTTATAAATTTACTGACTGCTATAAATTTCGTTACGTTTTTAATGTATTTTCTCGTAATAAAATTAAAATAATTTTCCAATGCATAAATGATAGAGTAAAAGATATTACCATGAACACAATTATTAATCACAGTCTTATAATACTTGTTTGGCTTGCAGTCTTCACAGAGACTACCATTACAAAACAACTGGTAATTTGGACAGATAATTTTATAATCATGTAGGGTTAATACAGTCGGTATGGACCTGCTATGGAGTTCATCAAGAACTGATGTTGTTAAAAGACCATATATATTGTGGGCATGAGCAATATCAATTGATTTTTTGTGTATCAATTTTTTAAGACATCGCTTTGCTTCTTTGGAATATATAATTTCTTTTATATTTTTTATTGTTTTAAATGAAATTTTATTTTGCAGGCTCAATTCATTTGCAAAATATTTACCGTATTCTGATGAAATATTATCAGGATGTTTTCTTGAAAATGGAATTACCTTATGGTTCTTCTCTTTTAAAATAGCCATCTCTTCAAAAAGAACTCTTTCAGAACCTCCTTGAAGATAAAAAAACTTATTAAGAAAAAGAATATTCAATGCTAAATCTCATCATTTATCTATTTGCTTGAAAAAATAATACTGTAATTTTAAAATTTTCAATTTTTCTGAAATATGTTCCTTAAAATATGGAAAGGCTTTTTAAATCGGCCTGCACTGCAAAGGTAAGCAACAAAAATATGAAAAGGAAATATCAATATATAAAAAATAAGTGTAAGGAAATTTGGTTTTAGTTTGGTCGGGTTATATCCAAGCTGAGATGCTTTTTCCCCACAGATCAATTCAACAAGAAATATCACAGTCGGTGAAAGCATGGTTCTCCATTTATCAATCAACGATGGATCCATGCCCGAAACTTGGCTGGTTGAAACGTTAGATGACATGGAAACAGAGACATCCAACATTTCAGAAACAAACTCAACACCTGCAAATTGACAAACAGCTTTAATCTGGGTCTCAGGTTCATTGACGAGGGCTTCATAAGAAATACTCTTTATTTTTTTATCGCCCCATTTTTTAGTTGCCGTCAATGCAGAGTCAACTGCTCGTTTCCATAAAAGACTCTGGGTTATCGGATGATAATTAATTCTGGAACGAAAAATCTCAAACCATGGTTGTTTTAATCGTTTAGCTGCCCTCCACTTGTTTTTCTGTGAAAGCACAACAGCCCTTGGGTCACGAAACATATTAACAAATTGTGCTTTCGAAAACTTATCGAGTATCTGGTTAATAAAAAAAACATGATTTGGTGTTTGATCTCCAGGACGTTTAGCTCCATGTAGCATTGCTTCGTACTGAAATAAGCATCTTAGCAGTTCAGGAAATATTTTTACCTTTTTTAGACTAAACATTTCTAAAACTTTTTCAACAGCCTCTGGATATTCCTGATATTCTGATTTTCTGTAATAATCTTTCCTCTGAATGGTAATAAACTGATTAATAGTTTTTTGAATAAATTCATTATCATCATCGTTAAGGAGCTTGTCTTCTGACAAAAGATGTTGATATTCGCGCATAAAATGGGTTTCATTTAAAAAAAACACATTAGAACCCCTGTTAAAAATTCGCGCCATAAGAGTTGTACCAGTTCTGGCCATTCCAACAATAAACACTAAATCATTATCCACAACGTTTAATTCCATGTTAATATTCAAATCACTATTTTAACAGCG
>JAIOSM010000322.1 GCA_021107575.1 Desulfobacteraceae bacterium
CTTCAGCCTTTTTCTGCAGTTTATTTTCTTGTTTCCGGATTTGCCCGCGCCGAAGCCAGGAATTTATAATGTTTTCTCCAAGCTGGTTACCAGGCACCATCATTAAATTTTCAAGCACAGTAAGTGTTGGGAACGGATGGGCGATTTGAAAAGTTCGTAAAAGACCTTTGTGGAATAAATTGTGTGAGTCTAATCCTGTTATATCTTCTTTTTCAAGATAAATTTTTCCTGAAGTTGGTTTATATAACCCTGCAATAAGATTGAATAAAGTGGTTTTACCAGCACCATTGGGACCAATCAAGCCGGTAATAGAGCCTTTTTTAATATGTAAATTTACTTTGTCAACAGCCCTGATTCCGCCAAAGTGTTTAGAAAGATTATTAACCTTAATCATTTACAATCCTTTCGAATTTCATTCATATGACCATGGCAAAAAAAAAGTGTCAAGGAAAATTCAGCTCTGGTGATGAAATATCATTTAAGGACTTTTTATCAGTTCATGTTCTCCTTTTTAATCTTTAGTATTGGAGAGAAAGCCCGACTCCAACCTCTTCTATATTGACGACACTGGACAGGGCGATTTTTGATGATAGATCTGTACAATGACAGGCGTGAACCATAGTGGGATGAAGGTTCTTAAAATAGGAAATTGTACCTTTAAGCTGGCGCTTGGGAGGGCTTAACAGATGAAAACCACCAATGATATCTAAAATTCGCTGATCTTTACAGACTTTTTTAGCATAATCAATTATATTGCAGATTCCTGCATGGGAACATCCGGTAATAATAACAAGCCCGTTAGGTGTTTTATAGACAAGGGCAGAATCTTCGATAACTATGTCATCTTCATTTGAACCATCTTTTCGGCCAAAAGGCAGGGTTCCTTCGAAATCATTTGTTCTGGGTATTTCCCCAAGAAAAATAAGATGCTCGGTCAAAAATTGGGGCTCCTTACTCAAGTGAAGATCAAAATGTTTAGCAAGCCTCTCTTTGGAAATTAAAGAGCCTATTTCCCTGAGTCCATCAGCACTGACACCGGTTAAGCTTTCCGGATGAGCGACCAGGGCTGGACGCGAAAAAGGATGATTTTCAATTGCAAGCTCTGTAAGATACCGTAAATAAGGTTCTATTCCCCATGTATGATCCAGGTGACTGTGCGAAAGTACAATATAATCCAGAGACGTCAGGTTTTTTCCCATCTTCTGGGCATTCCTGATAAAAATGTCTGAATAACCCATATCAAATAAAACAGACAGATCTTCATCCTCGATCAAAAATGATAATCCGGGTTCTGCCAAAAAATACCGATCTATAAGAGTATTGTTGTCAACAAGAACAGTTAGCTGCATGTTTATTCCCTTTCATTATTAAGATTAAAAGGTTAAAAAAGTACTATTATTCGATAAAAGGTCCGCATCAAGGACTTGACTTAAGATCTTGACTGCTTCGTCTATCTGGGCTTCATTGATAATAAAAGGAGGTCCGAACATAATCATATCGCCAGACTGTCCTCTGTCACATCTACCTGAATATTCAATGAACATTCCCCGCTTCATACATTCTGCCGCCACACGTGCTGAAAACGCATATTTCGGATCAAGGGTTTGCCTGGTTTCCTTGTCTTGAACAAACTCAACCCCCCTCATTAGTCCCATTCCTCGGACATCACCCACCAGAGGGTGGGTATTTAAATCCTGTAGTTTATAATCAAGATATTTACCCATTTTATTACATTGCTCAACAAGATCATGCTCATACAGATAATCAATGGTTTTTGATACCACAGCACAGCCAAGGGGATTACCTCCCCAGGAATAACCGGCACCAAACATGCCGGAATTATCAGCAATTTTTTTATGTATGTAACCTGGAACAGCTACGGCTCCAATGGGAAAATAGCCTCCCCCAAGGCCTTTACCCAAAGCTAAAATATCAGGGATAACATTAAAGTGTTCATAGGCAAACATTTTTCCGGTCCGCCCCATTCCGGTCATTATCTCGTCAAACATTAAAAGCACATCATACTTGTTGCAAATTTCTCTGATACGTTCAAAATATCCCTTTGCAGGGACAACTCCGCAAAGGGACATGCCTGAAACAGGTTCTGCAAGAAAAACAGACACATTGTCGGGTCCAAGACACATGATCTCATTTTCAAGAGCACTGGCGCATTCCAGGCTGCAAGTATCAGGTGTCTTATTGAACCAGCATCTATAACAATATGCCGGTGGTATATGATGAAAATCATGGAGATATGGAAAAAAGTCTGATCTTCGGCCGGTAGAACCTGTCCAGGCCAGAGCACCTGCAGTGCTTCCATGATAGCTTTGCCACCTGGAGATCACACATGTTTTAGATGGTTTACAATTATCTAAATGGTATTTTCTGGCAATTTTTACACCAATTTCCACAGCCTCGGTACCACCTGAAACAAAAAAAATTTTATCCATGGCATAATCAGATGCTTTACAGAGCTTTTGGGCAGCTTCTTCAAGCGGAGGGTTTGTAAAATCAATGCGATGAACATATGATGATTTTTCTGCCTGATCTCCAATAGTTTTTGCCATTTCTTTAAGCCCATGACCAAGATTACACAGTATTGGGCCGCCGGAAGCATCAATATATTTATTCCCTTTATCATCATAGAGATAAACACCTTTTGCATTGGTAATGGAAACATATTTCCGGTTTAAAAAGAAATGAAAGACATGAGAGCCGTCCTTTGAATTATAGTTTTCCATTTGTAAGTTTGTATCTCCCTGCTATCTGTACTCTTTATATTGAATATTGTATTTATCTGCCTTATAAGAAAATTTACGGACTGTTATTCCAATCTGGCTCGCAGATTTTTTTATATTCCCTTTTGTTTTTTTTAAAGCATCTATTATTATTTTTTTTTCAAACTCGGCAACTGATTGATCAAACAATTGAACATTAGTTTTTCCTGGCCTTTTTTCCATCTGGAGGCTTGGCGGTAGGTGAAAGTTGTGGACAGCGTCATCATTACACAAGATAACAGCTCGTTCAATGCAGTTTTCAAGCTCTCTTACGTTTCCCGGCCAATGATAAGCCATCATCATGTCAATGGCAGGTGTGGAAAACCTTTTTATATTTTTTTTATGTTCTGTTGAGTATTTTTCAAGAAAATGATCTGCCAGGAGAATAATATCTGTTTTTCTCATTCTTAAGCTTGGTATATAAATAGGGAAGACATTGAGTCTGAAATAAAGATCACTTCTAAAGAGTTCTTTTTGAACCAACTCCTCGAGATTGCTGTTTGTAGCAGCGATAATCCTTATATCAGTTCTTATTTTTTTTAATCCGCCTACCTGCTCAAATTCTTTTTCCTGAAGGAATCTCAGAAGTTTGACCTGGACACTTAAGTCCATATTACCTATTTCATCAAGAAAAAGAGTTCCTTTGTCAGCCATTTGAAATTTACCCTTTTTACTGCTCGATGCGCCGGCAAATGCGCCTTTTGTATGACCGAAAAGTTCACTTTCAATAAGGTTCATCGGTATTGCCGCACAATTTAGTTTAATAAACGGGTTCTTGTTTCTATGACTGTTGTAATGTATGGAGTTTGCCACAAGTTCTTTGCCTGTACCGCTTTCTCCTCTGATAAGTACAGTTGCATTGCTTCTTGAAACCTGGGAAATCATCTGCATAACTTCGCGCATTTTATTGCTGTTGCCAATTATATTTGAAAATTTAAATTTTGTTTCAAGTTCAGTTTTTAATCTGATATTTTCCTGATTTAACCTGGTTCTTTCAAGCCTGGAATTATCAAGGTTGATCAAATGATGCGCAATCATCCTCGCCACAATTGACAGAATGTTTTCTCCGTTTTCAAGAAATGATTTGCCATCAAAGTGCCTGTCAGCGCTTATTGCGCCAATAATCCTGCCTTTTTTTTTAACAGGGATACAAATAAAGGAAAATTCTTTTTTCTCTTTATTATGTGAATTGGTTTTGTTTAAAAAAAGCGGGTCTTTGCTTATTCTCGGTACAACAGCAGGTTCTCCGTTTTTTATAACATTGCCAATGATTCCCTCTCCTGCTAGGTATCTGACTTTTTTAATAACATTCTCTGATATGCCATGGGCCACTTCAATCCTTATCTCTTCTTTATCAGGATCAACTAGAAAGATTATACCTCTTGTAAGATTTAAAGATTCAGAAAGAATAGAAAGAACTTTATATAAGGATTTTTTCATATCCGTATGTTCATCTAATGCTTCACTGATTTCATAGAGCTTCTGAATGTCTTTATTTGGTTCCATGGTATTTAAACTAAATTTATAATATTATGTTTGCCCTCAACCTTTTATATAATATAAATATTTGATTTTAAATATATATTATGCAACAATAATATTTACAAGAAGATCTTTGGTAAATACTAATTTCTTGAAAATCTTAAGACAAAATTAATGTATTCTAGGCACCATATTTATGGGGAAATTTAAAAAAATAAACAGTTCTTTTAATATAAAAGACGCTGATAAAAGATTACAGGTTCTATTTGAAATCTCTAATGCAGTAAATAGTACTACAAATTTAGAAGAGCTGTATAAGGCTATCCACCAATCTCTTGGTAAAATATTGAAGGTAGATAATTTCTATATTGGTAAATATGATAAAAAAGAAGATCTCCTGACTTTCCCTTATCATGTTGATTATGAAGACAAAGATCCCGGTCCTATATCAAATTTCAGTAAGACACCATCCTTAACCCGAAAAGTGATAGAAACAAAAAAGCCAATAATCCTCTATAAAAAGGATCTCAAAGAAAAAAAATTGGTCGGCACCCCTTCAAAGATATGGCTTGGAGCACCTTTGATAGTTAAAAATAAGGTGATCGGAGCCATTGCTATTCAGGATTATATTTCAGAAAATGCATACCATAAGGAGGATCTTGATATATTAAATTCAGTTTCCCAGCACATTGCTCTTGCCATAGAAAGAAAAGAAAATGATGATACATTAAAAGAGCAAGGGGAAATTTTAGAAAAAATACTTGAATCGTCACCAGTAGGTATCGCCCTTATTGAAAATCGTATCTTTAAATGGGTGAACAATGAAATTGTGAAAATATACGGGTATAAAAGCAAAAAAGATATTGAGAATAAAAGTGTTGAAATGATTTATGCTTCTAAAGAAGATTTTTATAAAGTAGGAGAAATCATAATTGCTGAATGTAAGGGAAAAGGAAAAGCTGATTTTGAGTATAATCAAATACGTAAAGACAAAACGATTTTTCCAGCACATATTATTCTTAACAGTGCTGACAATGAAGACCCTTTGGCATGGACAATTGCCTCAGTTACAGATCTTTCTGAACAAAAGGCTGCTGAACAGGAAAAGATTGAGCGCGAAAAACTTCAGGGTGTGCTTGAAATGGCCGGAGCTGTCTGTCATGAATTAAATCAACCTCTCCAGACCATACTTGGCTATTCCGAGCTTTTATTGATGGATGATAATGATATGACCAATATTAATAAAGGTCTTGACATCATTATTGATCAGGTAACCAGAATTGGTAAAATTACAAAAAAACTTTCAGGAATCACCAAGTATAAAACTGTTGATTATGCCGGGAATACAAAGATTTTTGATATTTGGGAGTCAGATCAAGATTCATAAATTTTTAAAAATAAACAACGCCGATAAAGTGCTTGAAGTACTGTTTGAGATCTTAACAGCAGTCCACGGCACTCAAAACCTTAAGGATCTGTATAAGGCAATACACAAGTCTCTTGGCAAAGTCCTTAATGTCGATAATTTCTTTATTGCTGACCATAATATACAAAAAGACTCTATTTCTTTTCCTTATTATGTCGATAGAGTGGATACTGAACTTCCTTCGGAGATACTTGATTTCAGTCAAACCGGGTCATTAACAGGAAAAGTTATAAAAGCTGCAAAGCCGCTTATTTTTTTCTCCAAAGATCTGGCTGAATTTAAAAAGGAGAATAAGCATTTAAACAGAACACCGATTGGCTCGGCATCCAAGGTATGGCTTGGGGCTCCGTTAATAGTTAAGGACAAATCAATTGGAGCTATTGTTGTCCAAAGTTATTCCTCAGAGAAAAAGTATAAAAAAAGCGATCTTGATATATTGGATATGGTTTCTCAACATATAGCATTTGCCATAGAGAGAAAAGAAGCTGATGATGCAATAAGAGAGCAAAAACAAATTTTTGAGAAGATATTTGAATTGTCGCCTGCAGGTATTGCGTTTGTTGCAAATCGTGTTTTTAAACGTGTGAATGATGAATTCGTAAAAATATTCGGGTATGAGAACAAAGCAGACCTTATAAATAAAAAAACAGAAATGACTTATGCTTCAAAAAAAGAATATCTTAGAGCAGGAGAAATCATGTATTCAGATTCTGCTTTAAAGCACAGATCTGATTTTAAATATAATCTTAAAAAAAAAGATAAAACTCTCTGTCCTGCCCGCATCACTAGCAATTATTCAACTCTAAAAGATCCTCTGTTATGCGCGGTTTCCTCTGTTACTGACCTTACTGAAACAGATGATGCCCGAAAAGCAAGGATAAAGCAGGAAAAACTTCAGGGAACCCTTGAAATGGCAGGCGCTATTTGCCATGAATTAAATCAGCCCCTCCATGCGATACTCGGATATTGTGAACTGTTGATGATGGATCATGATACTGATGTAAAAGAAGCTAAAGAAATGCTTATTATAATAGCTGAGCAGATAAACAGAATTGAGAAGATCACAAAAAAACTGTTAAGTATTACACAATACAAGACACTAAAATATGCTGGGAAAAATAAAATTTTTGATATTTGGAACGCAGGTATTGAAAAATAATATTTGGTTAAAAAAAGCTAGGACTCAGAGCTTTTTTTGCGTCTTCCTGCAATAGCATCAAGTTTTCTTTCAATAATGGCTCTCAAACGCCTTTCAGGATCAAATTCCTCGGAATGGTAATTTAAAACCCACCACAATCTGTTAAGTTTTTTATGATCTTCCTGCCACCAGGAAATAGATTCCTCAATAGCATCAGGATCTTCAAATTCAGAGTTCAGCTTTACATAAAAATCATAGGAATTATTTCTTGTTACCGGTTTTAGAGACAAAATCGTCACAGTATCACGATTTATCATGCTTTCTCCTTTTTGTCATAAAGTATATGCATTAAGAGAAATTCTATTTTTATAAATTGTTATAAATAGTCTGATGGAAAAAGTAAAGGTAATTTCCAAAATATCAGGCATCTATTAAATCAGGGCTTTGCCAATTTTGATTCTCCATATAACCTATTAATATATGGAAAGCAATAAACCATCTCTTCAAAGCAATTGGAACTGTCTGAGGGGACATTAACTATTCTCCTGTTCTTTATTTGACTTGAAAGCCTTATGATTGGATATTATGAAAGGCTATAAAATACAAGGCAGTCACAAAATTATAGGTTTCTATTGTCGGTAAGTTCCAAAAAATATCTTGCAAAATGATGAATAATCTGGTTGACTAAAGAGCTTTATTGTTTATATTTTTAGTATTGAACTCGTTTTGAAATAATGGAGTTGTTTTGGATATAGATGTTAAGGGTATTGTTGTAATTGTAGGAAATTACGGAAGCGGCAAAACTGAAACAGCAATTAACCTTGCTTTACATAAAAAAAAAGCAGGGCTTAGTGTCAGTATTGCTGATCTTGATCTTGTAAACCCTTATTTTAGGACACGTGAAGCACTTGAGCCTCTTGAAAAAGCAGGCATTAAGGTTGTTTTGCCTGATTTAAAGTATCTTAACGCAGATTTGCCCATTCTTACACCGAAAGTTGCATACATGATCAAAGATTCGTCAGATATTGCAATTCTTGATGCCGGAGGCGATGATGCAGGCGTAACTGTTCTTGCTGCATTAAATGACAGTTTGTCTAAAAAAAAAGTAACAATGATTCAAGTTATAAATCCTTACAGACCATTTACGCAGACTGTTCAAGGATGCATTAAAATACAGAAGGAGATTGAAAAATCAGCGCATTTAAAAATTACCAGTATTGCCAGCAATGCTAATCTTATAGATGAGACAACACCAGAAAATATTTATCATGGGTATGAAATGTTACAGGAATTATCCTTAAAAACAGGTCTGAAAATTGAATTTATCACTGTTGCTACTGATATTCTTCCTCAGCTTGATATGAATAGATTCAATTGCCCGATTTTACCAATTCACAGAGGTCTTGTACCTCCA
>JAIOSM010000468.1 GCA_021107575.1 Desulfobacteraceae bacterium
CCGCTTTATGACACCATGGTGATTCATTCAAAAAAAGCTGTGGATTTGGCGATTGGTAATTAATAGTTAATTGTTTGGTATATAATATGTCTAATAGCAATATAAATTTAGTTGATAAGATTTTTTTTGAAGATTTAGCGAATCTTAATCCACAAGATGTTTGCACACGAGCATCATGCAAATATGATGACAAAAACAAAGCATATATTTTATCTGTTTGGGGGGATGAATACATTGTTTATCCTTATGAGTTAAGGATTGATTGTATCCAAGATGGCAACGCCCGACCCCATGAGTATTTTTACCTTTTTATTATATTTTATTTGCTAAATTTAAAAGAGATCAAAGTTATAAAAGAATGGATATCAGAAAAAGATATTCCGGGCGGTCCTACATTTTTTCGTGGTCCCCACGAGATACCGACTAAGTTAATTTCCGACCAATACAAAAATGATCTTAAGGCATTTAGAGACAGGTGTATACAGCTTGGCGGCAGTGAGCTTGATCTGGCAGATGCAGCATATAGTTTTAGCATTGTGCCTGGAATCCCGATAGCTGTCTTATATTGGGAAGGTGATGATGATTTTTTGCCTGAAGCAAAAATATTATATGATAGAACCATTATTGATCATTTATCATTAGATATTATATTTGCGCTGGCTGTTGAGGTGTGTGTACGAATAGGGAAGACTTCCGCCCTTTAATCAGGAAACCATTTGGGAATATCAGGAAACTATTAGGTAAATGGGCATGGAAAAGAAACAAGTTTTAATAGTTGGCGGCTATGGCTCCATAGGGAGCACGATCTCTTCACTTTTATCAGAAAACAGTGATTTGTTTTTTATTGTAGCCGGACGAAATAGTGAAAAAGCTAAAGCTCTTGCAAAAAAGCTGGAGTGTGGTTTTCGAACAATCGATATTGCACAAGAAGAGTCCATTGGAAAGGCGCTTGAAAATATAGATATTGTAATTTGTTGTTATTTAGATTCGAATAACTTTAATACAATTCTGCCTGAAAAAGCTATAGAGCTTGGGATTCATTATATTGATGTCTCAGGGATAAATGAATACAACGAAAAAGTAATGACATTAAATAATAAGGCTTTAAGAGGTGATGTTACCCTTATTACGGGTTTGGGTCTTTACCCGGGAATTGTAGGATTGTTGCTTGCTGATAATAAAAATTATTTTAACAAGATAGGGTCTGTTGAGATCTATTTTACTGTTGGTGCTAATATGGATGATCTTTCCCCGCTTTCTCTTCACGATATTGGTTATATGATGGATAGAGCTCCCATGCAATGGAATGGGAGAAAATGGGCTAAAACCAATGGTAAAGGGAAAAATGAATATATTGGAGGACCCTTTAGTAAAAAAATCTTTTTTTATCCAAGTATGATTACAAGTGATTTATTAAAAATACCTAAAATTATTAATAGTAATAAAATTGTAATGTGGTCTGGCTCTGAAAGCTTTCTTCAGGGAATGGTATTGTTTTTTGGTATAAAAAGAGGTTATGCAAAAAGTATAGAAAAAGCTAAAAAATTACTGAAATTATTAAGGTTTATTGGAAGGAACAAAAATAAAAATTGTTTGATAAAAATTATAACAACAGGATCACGTGATAATGTAAAACATGAGAGAATCGTTGAGTTTTATGCTACAGAAGAATTCTTAACAGCCATTGCTCCTTTAATTGTTTGTGAGCAGATTGCCAATGGAGAGATCAAACAATCAGGAGCTTTTACTGCCCCCGAAGTTGTTAATACTCAAAAGTTTTTTGATTCATTCAAAAAACAAAACGTCAATTATCAAGTAAGCACAAAAAGGTTTAAAATTTTATCAAGATCAGATTATTAATACTCAGAATATCATAAAGCTATCCCTTGCATCATGAATCGTTTTAGCTCAACTTTTTTTATTTTTAATTGTAGAATTATCGATTTCTAAAAGACTTCCAATGGTGATTTTATCCAATCGGTCAAACATTGCCCTGCTTGCTTCAACCCATACCCATCTTGAAAGGCAGTCGCCTGCCCTGGTGCAGACGCCGCAGAGTTGTTCTTCCTCTTCTGCACAATCAGTAATGGCTGTGGAATTTTCAAGGGTTCTGACAATATCCCCAATGGTAATTTTATTGGGAGACTTTGCAAGCATATGACCGCCAAAGGGTCCCCTGTGGCTGTTAATAATTTTAGCTTTTTTCAGTTTTCGGGTGAGTTGTTCAAGGTATTTTAAAGAAATATTTTGACGTCGTGAAACATCACTTAAGGGAACCGGTTTTTCTTTTCCATGTACTGCTACATCTAGAATCAGCCGGGTTCCATATCTACTTTTAGTTGTTAATCTCATTATTTTTTTGATCCTTTAAAAAATGGCACAAAAGTTAAGCACTTTATGATGGTATTTATATCATTCTTTAATTGCTAAGGCAAAAGATCATTTACTTTGCGACTGGAAAACCATTTGGTTTAGAGTTGTTAGGCTTTTGTCGGGGAAGGCATATATTGAATTTGGCTCCTTTGCCCTGTTCTGATTCAACCTTTACATTACCTCCGTGCTGTTCAACTACCCTGTGGGCGATAAACAGTCCAAGCCCTGTACCCTGGGAACCCTTAGAAGTGAAAAACAAGGTAAACATTTTTTCACGAGTTTCCTGATCCATGCCGATGCCATTGTCCTGAATGCTAAAGCAGATTGTATCCTTTTGATCTTCCCATATTTTGAATGTCACTCTGTGTTTATTTTTTTTTCGGTCAAAGGCGCAAGCATCCACAGCATTTTCAAGAAAGTTAACCAGGGCCGCTTCCATCCAGGTGGGATCAATTTCAATTTTTCCTAAGGAATCAGGAATTGAAATATCAAGGAGAACGTTATTATTTTTAGCCATGGGATTGATATTGGTGATTAGATTGTTGGCCAGAGTACTCACATCCATTGTGATGTATTGAAGTTCCCTTGATTTGGCATAGTGCAGTATTTCAAGGACCATTTTTTTAATTTTGTCGGTCATTGTCTTGACCTGGTCAAATGCTTTGGAGACTCGGTTTTCATCTTTGTTATTCAAACCGGTTTCAAGTTGATAGATGCCGCCGTCCAGAGCAGTGAGCATGCCTTTTACCCCATGGGACATTGAGCCGATCATTAAACCTAAAGAGGTCAGGTGGTCCTGAAGATGTCGGATCTGGGTGATGTTTGTGGACATTTCCATAACCTGGGTTATCTCACCTTTTTCATTTCTTATCGGGGCAGTGTGGGTCAGCACATTGTATTGCTTGCCTGATTTGGAAGTAACAATTTCTTCTGTGCTATGGACATGACCATCATTAAATGTTTCTACAACCGGGCATTTTTCACACTGGGATGTTCGATGTTTATATATTTCAAAACAATGCCCTCCAATGACATTACCAAAGTGATCTTTAAAGCGTTTATTGGTTGCTGTAATTCTTAAGTCTTTATTTTGTACGGAAATATAGCAGGGTACTACATCAAAAAGTTGATTAAAAAGATTCTGGGCATCGTGCAGGTCTGCCAGGCGCTCAGAATAGCGGTTGATCTTCTGGATTTGAAGGCTCTGTTTTTTAGCCTTGTTTAGGGCAAACTCCAACATTTTACTATTCAGCGGTAGTTCAAGGTAACAGGTCACAGTTAGATCAAAACGATCCATAACTGTGTCCAGTTGATTTGGCAGGGCAAAGGCAATAACCTGAGTCATTGGGTTTTGTTTGTTAATAGATGCAATGCTTGAAGCTGTTTCTTCATTAATCAGCAAGTTTCCAAGCACAATATCCCAGAGAGAATCACCCAGATGAAACAAAACCTCTTTTGAGGTGGCAGCAATAGTTACATCATATTGGAGCCGATTTAAATAGGTTTTTAATGCACCTGCATGTTCTTTATCATCATCTATGAGTAATATATGGTCTGCCATAGGCTTGGGTTTATTCTATCCAATGGTATCTTTTACAATGCCCAATAGTTCTTCACGATCAAAGGGCTTTTTAATGGAGGCAACAGCCTTGGTAATTGCGTAGGAGTTACCGGAAAGGCCGGAAATAACAATAACCGGGATATTCTTAAGCTCAGGATCCTGAGACATGTGACGGTAAAACCTTGGCCCCCATTCACCGGGCATTTCAATATCCAGAGTGACAAGGTCAGGGATTTTTTCTTTAGCTTTTTTGAGCCCTTCTTTAGCATCTCCTGCACTGCTGGTGCCATATCCATTATCCGTAAATAGAGCTTCCAGATAATCTATGATATTTGGATCGTCATCAATGATAAGAATTCTTTTTTTCATAATATCCTCTCAAATTTTATCGATTAACACTTATAACAGGACATCCTGCCCTGACAATTACCTGTTCAACATTGTCCCCTAAATTTGCATCTTCAGATTTGATTTTTCTGGAATGATGTGCCATAACAATCAAATCTGAGTGATTGTCCCTGGCATATTTTACAATCTCAATGTATGGGATGCCCTCTAAGACTTCCATTGAATAGTTCTTAAGCTCCTTTAGGCGGGTTTCATATCTGGATCGAATTGTTCTAAGTTTTTCTCTGATTTTTTGTTCAATATCATCCTGGGGTAAAATGCCCCCTATGGATAAAGAGAATATATCAAGGGCATGGAATACATTCAGTTCACAATCAAGGGCTTTAGCAATTTTGAATGCAAAATCAAATGCTTTGTCTGAGGTTTTAGAAAAATCTGTACCAAATGTAATATTAGACAGCCCTCCCCAAAAAGATGCTGCAGGGCGGTTTACAACCAGTACCGGGCACTTGGCAGACCTGGCAACTTTTTGGAGGGTGCTTCCCGCAGAATTTTTCTTGTAAACAGAATCTTTTTCATCTCCTGTACTGCCGCCTAACAAAATCAGATCTGGCTTTGTATCCTTTGCCTGGCGCAAAATTTCTCTGGCTGGTAATCCAACAGTCACTGTGATGGACGATTCCAAGCCATTATCCAGATATTTGGAATAATAGGTTGTTACCTCTTCTTTAACCCAATCCATATAGTCATCGTCAACGTCCACTCGTTCTTTGGTTTTAACATCCACCACCACCTGGCTGAACCCCCGGGAAGGAACACCAAGGACGTGGAAAATATTAAGATGAGCATTATAACTTCTGGCAATGTTAAAAGCGACTCTGGCTGCATGGTCGCTTACCTCGGTTGCAGATGTGGCAAATAGAATTTTTTTAAACATGATATACCTCGTTTATTATGGATATCTATTCTTCTGGTTTTAAATGGTCAGGTATGTCCAGCATTTTTATAATTACAGGTTTTAAAAATGACCACCTGATACCGATATTATATTCTTCTTCAAGATCTCTTATTGCATCCCAGCAGTTGTGACAGGGTGCAAGGACAAGTTTGGCTCCGGTTTTGAGAATCTGATCTCTTTTTGTAATAAGCGCCTTGTTCCGCTGTTTTCTGAAAATACCGATTCCGTTAAATCCACCGCCGCCACCGCAACAATAATTATGTTCCTTATTGGGAGACATTTCCACAAAATACCCGGGTTCAACAATGTAGCTGATAATTTCCCGGGTGGCATCTTTTAATCCCTGATTTCTGATGTAATTGCAGGAGTCCTGAATGGTAACAAGTTCTTTTATTCGTTTGGATGGATCAATTTTGAGCTTACCGGTTCTCAAAGCCTCTGCCAGCCACTCTACATAATGGATGCTTTCTACAGGCGGCAGACCGTCTTTTCTTCCTGCCCAATATGGGCCTTCAATAACTGTAGCTCTGTGAGCGTGACCGCATTCTGTTCCAATCATTCGTTTGGGTTTAAGCCGTTCCATGGCAGCATATACGGATTCTACCTGCATTTTACAAGCTGCCCAGTCTCCGGCAAACATGGCAAGGCTGGTTTGCTCCCAGCCTGCAGAAGGTATTGTCCAGTTTTCACCGGCAATATGGAAAAGAATCGCAGCTTCTGCAAGGTCTTCAGGATAGTGTTTAACTTCTCTTGCATTGACTGTGTAGAGAATATCAGCGCCTTCTTTATCTACAGGGGCTGTAAGACCGGGGTATTCATCTTCGTTCTCCTCGATCATCCATTCAAAGGTTTCCACAAAGTCTTCATTAGTTACATCCATTTGTGCACGATAAGTTCTGTGCATACCCGCACCTATTTTCATTTCCCATGGGACAAATCCCTGCTGGTACAAAAGCCCTCTAAGATAACCAAACATGATACCAGTATCAATGCCATGGGGGCAGTATGTCCCACATCTGTTACAACAGGTACATTGTGCCCATGCAACTTCCATGGCATGGCGCATGAATTTATTATCAACCTTTCCCTTTCGGTTAATGATTTCTCCAAGGGTTGACTGGATTTTATAGGCAGGCACCTGTTTCGGGTCTCTGTTGTTTACCTGGTAAAGGAAGCAACTTTCAGCGCACATACCGCAATGGGCACATATCTCCAGCCAGGTTTTCAGTCGTGATTTGAATGTGTTCTGAATGGTTTTCCATAAGAGATCAGAATCAATATCCAGGCTTTCCATCTCTTCATAATAGGTATTGCCACTGGTATCTGACAGCAGAAAATTAACTTCTTCCGGTGTTTCAACCGGTGTTTTATTACAGTATTTTCCTTCTGGCATGGATTTATATCTCCTTAATGGTAATAATCATGTTTATAGTCTGTTACCAGGCCATTTTAGTGCCCTTCATTCCTCCACGTTTGATACCAAAATCCATACCCAGCTGGGCTCTGGAGGCAAAGAATAAAAATACATGGGAAAGTTTGGTAAATGGAATGGCAATCAGAAGAACCTCGCCGCAGAATATGTGCAGGTTCAGCCAGAAAGAATAATCTCCAACCTGGTAGCGGGCTAACAGCCCGGTTATAAAAGGTGCAAGGGATATGAACAGAATGAGATAGTCATGAAAATTAGTCATAATTCTGACTTCTGGCAGAGCAATACGTCTTAAAATTAAGAAAAAGGCACATATCAAAGTTGTCCAGGTTAAAAAGTCAGCAAGACCCGCACCCATGGTGAAAAATGAGAACCCGAGTTTACTTTCAAGAAACATATTGTGTGCAACAAGAAATAGCGGAACAAATATAGCACCCATGTGAAAGCCGAAAAAAATAATTGCCATAAAAGGCTGGGTTCGCCAGCCAAAAGTCCCAAAAGGAAGCATCCATTTATATATGGAGCGTATAGCTCCTTTGAATCCGTGCATTGGATGGGCTTTATATGCAACCCGGTCAAGCTGCCAGCTTAAGCCTCTGAAATACAGTACGAATCGTACCAGCATCCCAATAAGACAGACACTTAAAGCAATCCAGAAAAAGATGCCTGTTAAAAAAGTATGCATTTATTTATGTCTCCCAGTAAATAGGTTATTTTTAGTTTTATTCCCTGCCTGTCAAAAAATACCAGAAAAGCGGCATGAAAATTAGTATGCCACCCATGATCAGATAGGTGATACCTTTTGTGTATGTCATGAAATCCTGAAGTGTGTAAATAATTGTATCCAACATAGCCTCCTTTAATGATTGTACAATTTAATGGGCTTTATAATCCGGGTGTTCATGTAAAATGGGCATTCGGGTTGTGATAAACCTGTATGCAACAATGCCAAGGGTAACAATAAATACAGATGTGCCTATTTCCGACAGGCTAGGGAAATATCTGTCAGCAGCAGGCAGGTGGTAATTAAAAGCTACAATGGAAATATTGAGGCGGTTTAGAATAATTCCTAAAATAGTCCATATCGCAGCAAATCTTACCATGGTCAGGTTTTTTTCCCTTGAACCCATGGCAAACAACACGGCTGGAAATGCTACAAACCCGACTACCTCAAACATAAACCAAAGGCCCCATGATGTGCCAAGAAAATGCCAGTTGTTGTCAACGGCAAGGCCAATAAGCTTAGTAGCACAATAACCCATCATGATAAGAGATGCTGCTTTAGCAAATCCAAATGCAACACCTGAGGCTTCTTTTTTATGTGTAGCATCCATTTCATTTTCTAAATATCGATGGGCAAGGCTCCCTTCAAAAATAACCATGGACATGCCTGCAAACATACTGGATATAAAGAAATATATTGGTAGATACCCGGAATACCATAAAGGGTGCAGCTTTGAGGGCACAATCATAAAAAGTGCGCCTAAAGAAGATTGATGAAGGGTAGATAAGATAACACCAAATATGGTTAGTAACAGTATTAGTTTAACAACAATTGCCCTGATTTTTTTCAGCCCTAACCATTCAAAAGCAGCCGGTGTAAACTCTACAAATAATACCGTGAGATATAAAAAGACACACAAGCCCACTTCAAAAAGCAAGGAAGATGTCCCCTGGGAGTAAAAGATAGGGTAGGGTAAGCGCAATGGTCGACCCAAATCATAATGTAAAGCAAGAACAACCAGAGCATATCCAAGAAATGCAGTAAGGATAGCAGGACGAACTGCAGAGTGATAACGTTTTAAGCCAAAAATATAACATGAGGCTGATGTTACATAACCACCTGCTGCCAGGGCAACACCACATAAAAGGTCAAACCCGATCCAGATCCCCCAGGGATTGTTATTGTCAAGATTTGTTACTGCCCCGATTCCTTTGGTAAATCGAAGGATGGTGAGAATTAATCCCATAACAAGAATGATGCCGATGATGATATTAAACAGAGTTAATTTTGGTTTTATAAAGACAGGTTTGTCCAAAGCCATTTAGTTTTCCTCCTTACCAGATTCTTCTGGAGCTTTGTCATCAGTTTTATCAGCAGCATCAGTTTTTTCAGCTTCTTCCAGGGCTTTTTTCACTTCAAAGTTAATGGCTGAAGTTTTTTCTCTGGTCATCTTTTCTCTTAAGGCTTCAAGTTTTTTCTCTGTATCTTCTTTTGCGAGGGCTGTGGTTTGCGCTACAGCTTTTTCTTTTTCCTCTTTTGTAATCTTATCTTTTCGTTTGGAAATGGCATATACTCCGGTGAGCAATACCGGCCAAAGCCCGACAACAATGGGAACAGCAGACAAAGGCCCGGTTGTTAATTCAGGCGCAGATTTTTTTCCTAAGTCTTCTCTCATACCTATTTTTGAAAAAGGATGTTTAGAAAGATACAACCAGCTTGTACCACCCATTTCATGCTCGCCATATATATGTTCGAGGTATTGATCAGGATATCTATAAATTCGTTGCCAGGCAGCTTTAAGTAATTTATCACGTTCGCCAAATATTAATGCTTCTTTTGGGCATGCTTCCACGCATCCGGGGAGTTTGCCTTCCAACAACCGGGGATAGCACATGGTACATTTGGTAATTCTTGGAGTAAGTGCCTTATGGTACTCATAGGCGGGGATTTCAAAGGGGCAGGCGATCATACAATAACGACATCCCACGCACAGGCTTTCATCATATATAACAGCACCGGTTTTTGTTTTGTTTAAAGCCTTTACAAAGCAGGCCGAAGCACAGGCAGGTTCCATACAGTGATTACATTGTTTTTTAACAAACACAGGGGCACGAGTGTCATGCTTGAATTTGTTAACCACAGTATAAATATTTGCATCAGTCCGCCTTTTTTGATCCAGAATTGATAAGTCCTCAAAGGATTTTTCAGGTTGAGTAAGCTCATTGACTTTATTGCAGGCAGCTTCACATTTCCTGCATCCAATACATTTTGTAATGTCATGTAGTATGCCAAAGCTGTCTGGATGGCCTTTGAAATGTTTATTGGAGGCGCCATAAGCTTTGCTCAAACCATTTGTAGTGGTAGTCAGCGCTGCTGCACCGATACAGCTTAGAAATTTTCTTCGTGAAATAGCCATAATTTGTCCTCTACTTGTATCTATTGACAGTCTTATTTTTTGGCAGTCTTATTTTGTTCATGACATTTATTGCAATCTGTTGGTAATACCTGTTTTACCTCCATTTTCTGATGGCAGGTAATGCATTGACCATGATATGCCCCCTTCAGATGCGGTTTTCCATTAGTGATATCACTATTTTTACCGTGACATGATGCACATTTGGGAGGTTCAATGGATTTTGGACTATTGTGATGACATCCCATGCAAAGCGTTTGTTGATCCTTATGAAATACTTTTGCCATACTGCTTTTTTCCGCACGTTTGGCAATTGCCAGGACTACTTTTTTGTGCGGGAATTCACTCGGTTTGTATTCATTGCTCAGTTCACCAATGATCACTTTTTCCGGGATCTTGTCATTCATAACAATCTTATAATCACCTGATTGCTTTTTAACAACTTTTGCAGCAAGAGCTTTTTGTGCTTCTAAATCTGCAGGGATCATGTCGGCTTTTGTGTTGTGGCATGTTGCACAAGAGCTATCCTTTTGCAGTTTTTTCGGCATCATGGCATGGCAACCAGCACAATCAGACTGTTTTGCAAATTCTGCATGGCATCCCACACAACTTCGATTGGATTTTTTGTCATGCATGACCTGCTCAAGGCTGATGAATTGTCCGTCAACACTTCCTTTTGGCGTGTGACAGTCATTACATTTTTTAAGGCTTTTATGATGACAGGAAGTACAATCATTTGTTTTGGATTCATGGAGTTTATGATTAAAGGCAACAGGGTTCATAAGATATTTAGGGTTTTCTTTCTCTGATGTTTTTTTTGCAATCAGACCAGTTATCAACACTTGATCGGGTTGATTTCTTTTAAAGCGGGGAATATCTTTTTCAACCTTTGAAAGCCTTGCTTTTATTTTGGATTGTTCTTTTAAATCATGACATCCCTTGCAGGTAACTGGCCCTGTTGTAATATTTTTGTCTTTTAGAGCAGTATGACAGGCCACGCAGGAATCATGGGAAGCACCTTTTAAAGAGCGGGCATCCTCCACTGCTATGTCTTTATGACAATATATGCAGGATTCTTCTTCTCCTTTAACATAATAGGTTTGTTTGGTTTCAGTATTATATTTGTGATGGCAGGCACTGCAATTGTCTGATTGGGAAGATATCAAAGGTTTAACATTTTTTGATGTTTCATGGAGAAAATGAAGGGATTTATCAAAATCAATTTTTGCAAAGGATGAACCTGTTGTTTTATCAGCGCCATGGCAGCTTCGACATTCTGCTGCAAGAGGACCTGCTTTTTCGTTTTTCTTTTTTGTGCCAATATGACAGCCAATGCAATTATCATGATACAATTCCATGGAAGCCGTCTCCTTTGTCCTTTTGAACTTAAATATAAAAGCATCATCCTTTTGTGTGTGACATTCGGCGCATTTACCATCGGCCGCCTTATTGTGAAGAGTGTGTAAAAAATCAACTGCAGGCATTTCGTTTTTTGTAGATTCAGTTGGAAGGTCTATGGTTATAACATCCGGGCTTTTTTGGTTATCTGTATTTTTAAAATTAGTTAACCCGATAAAGGGAAGCAGGATTGAGATAATGATTATAACCAATATCAGCTGAAATGACCTTATTTTTGGCATGTTCGAATCCTCTGGTTGATTTGTTTCAAAAATGTTTTTAAATAACCAACTAAAACGATCGGGTATATTCCTACTATTTTAATAGGATTAAGTCAAGCAAAATTAAATGTAAAATAAATTTTAATTAAAAAAGCTGAATATTAAACTGAACAGCAGTTAAGCAAGCAGATCTCGGATTGCTTTTAGCAATGCTTCTTTATCCACAGGTTTGTCAAAAAAGGCATCAGGGCTAAAGTATTCTGCATCATCACGTTTATTGAATTCAACACCGATTTCATCTGCCATGCCTGTAATACCTATGATGGGTATTTTCTTGAGTGCAGCATCATTCCTTACTTGCCTGCAAACTTCAAATCCAGAAAAAGTTGTTTCCATCATAACATCCAGCATGATAATATCTGGTTTTTCTTCTCTGATTAGATCCATTCCTTTCTCTCCGTCCGGTGCCGTCACAACCTCATAACCGTTTCTGGATAAAAAAGTTTTCATTGTAAACAGATAATCAGTATTGTCATCTACAATTGCGATTTTCAAGGATGTATTTCCCATAGTTGTTCCTTTTTTATTCCTGTTTATTATTTGTTATGGTTTGCCTTTTATGCTCTAATCTGAATATGACTCTGAATAGGCTTCCCTGGTCAGGTTTAGTCAATATTTCGATTTTACCTTTATGATTTTTAACAATTTTTTCCACTACCATTAACCCAAGGCCTGTACCGGTATCACCCTTTGAGGAAAAAAATTCCTTGAAAAGATTCTCCCTGATGTCCTTATGCATACCGTCGGCATTGTCTTCTACTTCAAACATGAAATGATAATTGTCGTAATAGTCCACTCTGACGAATACGATGTGTTTGCTCTTTTGAACATTTTTCTGACATGCCTGGAGGGCATTCCATATCAGGTTGGTTAACATTCTGGAAATACCAGAGACATCCATTTTTAACGAAGGGATGTCCGGGTTAAGCTGTAGAAGAAGCTGAATCCCGGATGACTGGGCTTTTTCTGCGAATAATTGCCCGGTCTGTTGTGCAATCTCCACCGGAGAACTTTTTTGCAGTACAGGTTTTCTCTCTTTGGCAGAATAAAGTATATTCTGGGTAATTCTGGTGATTTCTGTAATATTACGTTTTACAATATCCCATCCTTGCACTGACAGCTCAGTGTCTTTGTCCTTTATACCCTCATCAACAACATACATACCTCCCTGGAGGCCTTCCAAAATATTTTTAATATCATGGGATAGCAATGCAATGGATTGACCAAGAGTGACAAGTTCTTTATGCATTGTTTTAACTTTTTCAACATTTGCAAGAAGCTTGATGGAAGCCATTACCTCACCTCTGACATCAAACAGTGGGGCAGAATATGCAATCATTTCTACAATAGTTCCATCGGAGAGATGAATGGTCTCTTCTGAAACATGGGCATTCTTGTCATTAAATGTATCTCTGACAGGGCAAATAACACATTGGTGCTGAGTACCTTTTAATACGGTATAACAGGGTTTTCCAGCCACATCTTGTCCAAAATCGTTTTGGAATGTCTGATTGGCAAACAGGATGTTAAAATCAGGATCCTGAACCATTAAATAACAAGGCAGGGCGTCAATAATGCTTTTAAACGTCAGGTCTACTAAGTGGTTATTTTCTGTGAAGTTCATTAAAGATTCTGTTAACCCTTTTTATCTGTTTTTGACTTTCCCGGACTTCCAATGGTAATCACTTGACAATTTGAAAATTTGGACACATTAGCTGCTGTACGGATATAAATCACCCGATCTTTTTCCTGCCGTCCGGCAGTGCCGAGGAAAATCATATCTACGTTATTTTCTTCTGAATAATTAATAATTTCAATATCCGGAGACCCGACGCGCACTACAAATTCATGGTCTTTTAGTTCCCTGCACCGCTTATCATACACTTTTTTTAATGCCCCTAATTCCTGCAATCGGTATTGCTCATCAGTCACCAGCGACAGCGCATTGCTGTCCTTTTTTGACACCGAAGTTTTCAGGTGGATTTCGCAGGGATTGCTCAAAGGGATTACATTCATTATATGCAGCTTTGCACCATACTTTACAGCTTGATCAAATGCGTGAGTAAAGGCCACTTCAGCATCTTTGGAGTAATCTGTGCAAAGTAAAATGTTCTGGTAGGTTTGTATAGTGTTCATTTAATAGAATCCTTAAATTATATCCTACTAATTTAGTCGGTTTTATCAGAGTTAGAAACCAAGGTCAAGAAATAAGATAAAAAAAATTTAAAAATCCATTTAGGCTTAAAGATTGTTTGTATTAGTAATTATTAGTAATTTATAAAGCGATATATCGTGATAAGTTTTAATTATTGGATAAATATTTACTAATTATGATAAACAATTACAATATATTATTGACAAGTAGCTATTACATAACTATAAGTATTTCAAAGGTGGTTATTATTATTTTAGGTTTGAGTATAGATGCTTTGTATAAGAGTGCATTCGGTCTATGTCGTTTAATATTTTATAATGGAGAAGGAGTTATGAAAGCTGTATATAATTTATTATTAACTATTTTTTTTATTGTGTTTATTCCAACTTGTCTGGTGTCTGCTCAAGAAGATCAAAAAAAAAGCGAAATATTTGATCTTGGTGATGTCCTGGTTTTGGAGAAAAGTGGAGATGTCAGTAAGGTGACAACTACGAACACTATTTCAATAGAGGATATTGAACAAACCGGGGCAAAAAATGTTGCCGAAGCCTTAGAACAGGTGGCAGGTATTGATATTTCTAATCATTCTAAAGGCGGACCAACATTAAAAATGAGAGGGTTTGATCAGAAAAATGTCAAAATTCTGATAGATGGAGTTCCTGCTCATGAAACTTATTTTGGTGAGCTGGATTTGGGTAATATTCCTGTTGATACTATTGCGAAAATTGAAATCATAAAGGGCGCTTCGTCTGTTCTTTACGGACCTAATACCATGGGAGGTGTTATCAATATTATTACCAAAAAAGGGAGCAAAGATTTTTTCAGTAAAATAACCACTTCCTTTGGTGAACACGGTACTCAAAATCTCATATTGAATCATGTTGGAGCCAAGGGGAAATTCAATTACTGGCTTACTTATTCTTCC
>JAIOSM010000242.1 GCA_021107575.1 Desulfobacteraceae bacterium
CGGGTTTTTGCCGTGATTGACGTCTGTGATGCCTTGAATTCGCCTCGCCCCTACCGGGAAGCCTGGCCAGAAAACAAAGTACACCAGTATATCCGCGAGCAAGCCGGGACTCACTTCGACCCCCAAGTAGTCAGCACCTGGGAGAAGGTTTTCCAGATCCCTGATTGATATAACTCTGATTCATAAATAATATGGTGCGTTAGGGGATAGCGCGACCAAATTGAAACGCGGCAGGGTCAAGCGTTCATTAATCCAGGAGCAGATCATAAATTAGCTGAGTTTCAGGCAGAGTTCAGCTGACCACATTACTAGCGGACGCTAGGATACGCTGCTGAGATCATCAATGAGCTATCATAATATTGAAGTTTTGTATTTTGAGGGAGAGTTAGGGAGTGTGAAAACATGACATGTGATGATCAGTGGGCAAAAGATCTAATAAATGATTTGCGACTTGAAAACAAATTTATAACTGAAGAAATTTCATCTCAGTTATTATCACTTCTAGAGGAAAACTTAAGAGATCATAATCTTACAAAAAAAGAACGTACCGAATTAGCTGATGATCTAATTATCAAAATAACTAAAAGTCCAGAGAAAACGGATGTGGATTAATGCGAATAAAATCTATTAATTTATCTTGGTTCAGAGGAGCTTCTGAAAATGTATCCCTTATCCCAGATTGTAAATCCATGGTCGTATATGGATTGAATGGTTCTGGAAAATCATCATTTATTGATGCTGTAGAGTATTTGGTTAATAAAGGTAAGATTGGCCATTTATCTCATGAATATAGTGGGGCACGATAACAAACCGCGATTATTAATACACATAAGCCATCAAATTGCACAGCCGAGTTGGGAATTTTATTTAGTGATAATTCTGAAACAAAGGTTGAAATTGCCAATGACGGTTCTTCTTCTATCTTAAAGAGTGTCTCTGTAGATATCAGTTCATGGAATTGCAAACGCACTTTATTAAGGCAAGATGAAGTTTCAAATTTTATTCATGAAACGAAGGGAGGAAAATATTCTGCTCTTCTGCCACTACTGGGTTTACATGACTTAGAAATAATAGCAGAGAATTTAAGGCAGGTTTCAAAATCAATAAAATTACAAAGCCAACTGGATAAAAAAACAACACAGTTTGAAGAAATTATTACGAAAAAGGAAGAAATATTTAATCAGGATAATTTTGAGCAGATTGCTAACAATGTAAAAAATATACACAATGCCTACTGCGAAGATTCCAAATCTGAAAAAAACCCTTTGGATCTTTGTCGTGATGCTAGGAAAGAAATTGATAAGAAGATTAATGGACTATCAGAAGAACAAAAACGCCATATTGCCTTAACATCAATATCAAATTTGAAATTAAAACAATATATTAAGAAAATTAGGTCTGCAAATGCCAAATTAGTTGCCACTGTAGAACCTTTAATATCTGAAAAACTTGAAGTGTTAAAATCAACTGTCCTATTTGTTGATAAATTGATCGAAGGAGATAAAGTGGACTGCCCAGCATGTGGTCGCTCTATTTCAGTAGACAACTTTAGAGAACATGTAAATTCTGAACAGTCAAAACTTCAAGAGATATTCAACTCATATGATTTGAAAAAATCGTATTTGGGAAAATTAAGTGACGGCACAAAATTACTAAAAACGAACCTCGATAAGGATGAATTAAAAAAGTGGCATAAAAATCTCATTGATGGTGAATATTCAATTAATATTGAATACGTTGACAAACTTAACGCTGAAGATATCCGAAAAAAATTTAGTGAAGAAGATCTTGTTAATTTTGAAAAATCTGTTTTGCCGATAATAGCTACAGCAAGTACTGACACAAAAGATATTCCAGCTGAGGCTAAACAGCTAGTTAAAGATAAGGAAACAATTGAAGTAGGTGAATCTGTGATCAAAGGGGAAGAATTATCCAAATATCTTGCACGGATAAATGCCCTAATAACATTTATTGATAAAATTGAACACGGAGTTCGATCTGAGATAAAAAATCGTTCAAAAAGTTCAATTGATAAGGTTTCATCCTCCATTCAATCTATGTGGAATATCCTACATCCAGATGAAGAGATTGAAGATGTCCATCTATATTTGCCAGATGATATTGAAAAAGCAATAGATATTGGGTTGACATTTTATGGTGTTGAACAAGAGTCTCCAAGACTTACTCTTTCGGAGAGCTATAGGAATAGTCTAGGATTATGCATATTTTTATCTATGTCATTACATGAAGACGATAATGATAGTCCATTATTCTTAGATGATGTAGTTGTTAGCTTGGATAGAAACCATCGCGGAATGATTGTTGAACTCTTAGAAAAGAAATTTAAAGAAAAACAGGTAATTCTTTTAACTCATGATCGTGAATGGTATACAGAACTTCGACAACAACTTGATCAAAAAGATTGGGTGTTCCGTACTCTAATGCCATATGAATCACCTGAAATTGGCATACGTTGGTCACAAAAAGATACATCGTTCGATGACGCAAGAGCTCATTTAGATAATCGTCCCGACTCAGCCGGAAATGATGCCCGGAAAATAATGGACATTGAGCTTTCAATGATAGCAGAACGACTACAAATAAAGCTTCCATATCTTAGAGCTCATAAGAATGATAGGCGTTTGGCTCATGAATTCTTGGAAAGATTTATATCGGACGGTAATAAATGTTTTCAAATAAAAGTTAATGGAAAATTCGAGCCTTTTACGAAGGCTATAGATGCTTTAATTAATGCTGACAAATTACTTATCTCCTGGGCAAATCGTTCTTCGCACACATTTGACACAGCTAAACCAGAAGCCATAAAACTAATTAATACTTGTGAGACCGCTCTTTCGTTTTTCTATTGTCCTGAATGCAAAAAAGGGATTTGGTATGCAGATTCTCCGACTGCTAAGGCTGTTCAATGCCATTGTGGTCAAATACGTTGGAGGTACGGGAAAGGGTAACTCTAACATTGATAGATAAATGTAGATATTGAAACTCACGGGATGGCATATTTGATGAATAAAAATAACCCCCCACTATGATATTGAAGATTATTAAAACCCTAGGAGATCTCAACATGAAAGTTTTTATCAGCTGGTCAGGTGAACGTAGTTAAGCTGTTGCGGAATTACTTGACGAATGGATTAGTTGCGTTATTCAATTCATCCGTCCTTGGTTATCAAGTAAAGATGTTGACCGTGGTGCTCTCTGGTTTTCAGAACTATCAGATCAATTGAAAGAGATTAATTTGGGTATTGTATGTCTCACCAAGGAGAATTTAAATGCACCATGGATTCTTTTTGAGGCCGGAGCATTAGCGAAAGGATTATCAAGTTCTAGAGTATGTACATTGTTAATCGATCTTGAACCTGGAGATGTAGGTAATCCCTTAGCACAATTTAATCATTCAAAACCTGAAAAGGACAGCATTTTTAATTTAGTTCGAACACTTAACTCTTCTTTAAATGAACAAGCATTAAAAGATGATGTTCTAAAACAAGTATTTGAAACATATTGGCCTCAATTTGAAAAGAAATTTACAGATATATTGAAAGATATCCCCATTGGTGAAGATCCGCCAACGAGAACGAATGAAGATATTTTATCTGAGGTACTGAGCACAGTTAGATCATTAAATCGCAGAGTTCGTAGTATTGAAGGAAGTGAAAAAATAGTTGCTCGAAGTAAATACATGGATGATGGTTGGCCTCCTAGTAATATTGCAGCATTCATAAGGAGCAGATTGGCAATGGGTATGCCTGCTGAAGAAGTTAGGGATTTACTACGTGGAAAAGGAACAACTAGTTTTATCGAAAAAGTCATAAGAGATTATATGCATAAACCCGAGGATGATATCCCCTCATGGATATTTGAAACGACGGATGATAGTGAAATCGAATAATTGCAATATGTATCCGAACTGAACTTATGCCTTTATCCGCCAAGCCGCAGGCTGCAGGTTCTCCCCTCGGTCCTTAACCTCAGGATTGGGCGATTGGATGCTGAAATTCAGTATAGGCCGCAAATTAGTTTATGATAGGAGTAGTTATCAAAACATATTAAATACAATTACCTTCCTTTGATCTTTCATATACACAGATTCCAACTAATTCATATATCCTCCATTTGAAATATAAATAAACATCGTATCTTAAAAAAAACAAATACCATCACTCTATATAAATGACTTTACATATATCTTTCCTAGTAAATAACTGGGCTTTTCAGATTGGCGATAGATTGCTATCGCAAAAAACTGGATCACATAGCAATCCATTCGATAAAGATTCAAATAAAACGATCGTATTTATTCCAAGAAATGGAATTGTGTCAATCTCCTATGCGGGAACCGCATATATTGATGACAAACCAACTGATCAATGGATAGCTGAAATCCTACGCGGTCATGAACTTGGTAAAGGTCAAGATAGTTGTCATGGATTAGTCAATAATTGGCCGGATATTGGGTTAGCTATTCAAAAACTAGCAAATATATTAGAAAGGATATGGCCGCAGTTACCTAAAGAACAAAGGGATTGTAATCTTGAAATTGCTATCTGTGGCTGGCAATGGCCGAAGAATAGGAAAAAACCGTCTCCAATATTATGGTATCTGATTAATTACTCAAAAGATATATACAAACCATTTGAAATAATACGAATTAACTTACCACGATATTTGCCACAAAACAAATTGGCTTACGGTTCAGTCGGAGCTTTAGTAAAAGAAGAAGATTGGCAGAAAATTATTAAAGCAATTACAAATCAATATAAATCTGGTAATGAACAGACCGCTGAATTAGCAGTTGTAAAGGTAGTGTCAAGAACATTGTGTAAATGGATTGATAAGTTGGTCACAGCGGACACCTGTCTTCAAAGCGTATTGCCAGCTGGTTGAGGATCAGGGGCCAATTTTGTAGCGGCATAGTCCACTTTTTAGTGATGTCCATCGTGGCCAGATAAAGTAATTTTCTGACAGCCTGTTCAGTAGGAAAAGAAGATTTGTTTTTCAAAACTTTGCGTAATTGGCGGTGATAACCTTCGACGGTGTTGGTGGTGTAGATCAGCCGCCTGATTTCTTTAGGGAACTCAAAAAAGGTAGCCAGTTCCTCCCAGTTGTTCTGCCAGGATTTGACTGCGGCCCCATATTTCCCGCCCCATTTTTCTTCCAGCTTGAGCAGATTGGCTTCAGCCTCTTCGCGGGTGGCTGCCTTGTAGATAGATTTGAGATCCGCCGTGAAGGCCTTG
>JAIOSM010000360.1 GCA_021107575.1 Desulfobacteraceae bacterium
AAAGGGACATTCGGATATGGTGAGAAAAAAAATGTAATTACAGGATTGGAACTTGAAAATATACTAAGAGAGAATTCCACCCTTGTAAGACCATCAGATGGTAAGGAACCTGAAAAAATTGCATTTATTCAATGCGTGGGTTCCCGGGATGAACGACTTGGAAATCTTTGGTGTTCCGAAGTCTGCTGCCCCTATGCTATGAGAATGGGAAGTCTTATCAAACATAAAAAAGAAGATACAGATATTTCTATTTTTTATATAGATATTCAAAACACAGATAAAGAATTCCCGATTTTTTATGAGCAGGTTAAAAATGAGATTACATTTAAAAGAACAATCCCTGTTGATATTTATCAGATTGATAATGACAGGCTTAGTTTGAGATATATGCCTGAAGAAACAGGTTCTCCTTTGTACGAAGAGTTTGATCTTATTGTTCTTTCTGTCGGGATTATGCCTGGCAAAGATACAAAGACTATTTCAGAAAAATTTGAAGTTGATCTTAATGAATACGGGTTTTTAAGTGATTCAAAAGAAGGTGTTTTTACTGCGGGCACAGCCAAGGGGCCTGGGAATATTTTAGATACCATTGCAGATTCTGAAAAGGCAGCATATGAGACAATGCAATACTTGGGGGTGATAAAATGATAGATATTAATGTAAGCAAGGAAGTGCTTGTTGTTGGTTCCGGTTCTACAGGACTTGCCGCTGCAGAAAAAATCACTGCCTTAGGTTATAAAGTTACAACTATTGAATTTATGCCGGGCAATAATGCTGACTCAGTAAATCTTGAAAGAGTTTTAGGAACTACAGGAAATTTTAAAGCTGACCTTGTGAAAAAAGGAGAACGAGCCACACAAACCTTTGGAGCTGTTGTGGTAGCACCGGAATACACCAGAGAGGCTTTAAATACTCAGTATGGGCTAAAGTTAAGTGATAAGGTTATAACTCAGACAAAGCTTGAAGAAATCCTTGAAACAAAACCGGGTGTAAAAGGACTAATAAATGGTAATGGCTCTGCAATTGCTTTTGTTTCCGGGTATGGTAAGGAGAGCAAGCCTTCAAATTTTAAGAAAATGTTTGAGGCAGCACAAAAAGTACAAAATCTTGAAAAATGTAAAGCCTATGTCTTTGTTAATAATGCAAAAGTGGGAGCTGAAGGGCTTGAAAAATTGTTTACTAAAGGCAGGCATGATGGTGTTTTGTGCTTTAAACCTGAAAATATGCCTGAGATAAAACAGACTTCCAATGAGCTGACAATCAGAACTTTTGATCCTGTAATTCGAAAGGATATGGAATTTTCTCCTGATTATATTGTTATTGAAGAGAGCCTTCAGCCTGATGAAAAAACAGATGCTTTAAAATCAATACTAAGAATTGATACTGATTTTGAAGGATTCTTGCAGAGTAATAATGTACATAGATTCCCTGTTATGACAAATAGACTGGGAGTGTATGTAGCGCACGAAGAGACTGCTGCTGCCAATATCGCTTTGAAAATAAAAGAGCTTTTAGGCGATGGAGTAATACAGGCTGCAGAAGATCAGGGAGTTGTAGATTCTGAAAAATGTGTGCTTTGTCTTACTTGTTACCGTTGTTGTCCCCATGGAGCAATATCGTGGGATGATGAGGCTGCTATAATTTCTCCTGTTGCATGCCAGGGTTGTGGAATATGTGCAAGTGAATGTCCCATGGATGCAATCCAGATTAAGGGTTTTGTTGATGAAACCTTGAGAGGAAATGTTGATCAAGCTGCTGATTCAGGAAAACCGATTGTAGTGTTCTGCTGTGAAAATTCTGCATTACAGGCCTATAATGCCGCTAAGGGTGTGAATAAAGATCTGCCTGAAAATTTAAAGGTCGTTCATATTCCCTGTGCCGGTAAGGTTGATGTTGAATTTATCTGGCAATCCCTTGTTAAAGGTGCCGCAGGTGTCGTAGTTGCTGCCTGCCATGAAGGTAATTGCAAGTCAGAAAAAGGCAATACCTATGCAAAGTGGCGTTTTAGCGACATTGCAAAAAGACTTGAAGCAATGGGCATTAGTAAAGAAAAAGTTGGCTTTATAAATATAGCTTCAAATATGGCAGACGATTTTGCAAAAAAGATAAATGAGTTTGCTCTAAAACTTTAATTATTAAGATTTAAATTAATTTAAAGGCTTTGGTGAATCGGTCTCACCAAGGCCTTTTTTTATGTCTGCGGCACTATAGACTCCTCCTTAGTTCATGAAAGTATCAATTGGTAATGTATTGATTATTATTGATTTTTAGTATATACACTACTCTTATTTTTTATAATTTATAAAGCATAGGAATATTATGGCAGCATTAGTTTCAAATGAGAGGATACGCAATATAGCAATTATAGCCCATGTTGACCATGGGAAAACCACACTTGTTGATGCCATGTTTCAGCAAAGCGGAGTTTTCAGGCAAGGGCAGGATGTGGATGAAAGAATTATGGACAGTATGGATCTTGAGCGGGAAAGAGGTATTACTATTTCCGCAAAAAATTGTTCCGTTGTTGTTAATGATGTAAAAATTAATATTTTAGATACCCCGGGACATGCTGATTTCAGCGCTGAAGTTGAACGTGCATTATCCATGGTTGATGGTGCAATCCTTTTGGTTGACGCTTCTGAAGGGCCACTCCCCCAGACAAGATTTGTATTGAAAAAGGCATTTGAAGCAGGGCTGAAAATAATTGTGGTAATTAATAAAATTGATAGATCAGACGCCAGAGTTGATGAAGTGCTTGATGAAATATATGACCTTTTTATTGATCTTGATGCCACAGATGAACAATTGGATTTTCTGGTTCTATATGCCATTGGGAAACAAGGAATTGTTAAAAAAGAGCTTGATGATGATGTAGACAATCTCAATGTTTTGTTTTCAACAATTATAGAAGAAATGCCTCCTCCGGCAAATGACCCTGATGAGCCTTTTCAGATGTTGGTATCTGACTTGGGACATTCTGATTATATCGGACGACTTGCCATAGGGAAGATAGTAAATGGGAGTGTGACCTCAAAAGATAATCTGGTAGTTGTGAGGAGCGAAAAACAATCACGGCTTAGAGTATCCAAGCTGCAGGTCTATGATGGTCCAGACCTTAAGGAAATTGATTCTGTTGAACCAGGTGATATTGCAGTTGTTTCAGGAACTGAAGATTTTGAAATCGGAGATACCATTTGCACTGTTGAACATACAAAGGCTCTGCCCGGGATCACTGTGGATGCCCCTACAGTTTCCATGAAGTTTACAATTACGAATTCACCCTTTTCAGGCCAGGAAGGTAAAAAAGTACAATCAAGAAAAATAAGAGAACGCCTTGAAAAAGAAGCACTTATTAATGTTGCAATATCTTTTGATGAATTAGACCAGAAAGATTGTTTTATTGTAAAAGGCCGCGGTGAGTTTCAGATGGCAATTTTAGTTGAAACAATGAGAAGAGAAGGGTTTGAACTTTGTGTGGGAAGACCTGAAGTAATATTCAAATATGAAGGTGATCAAAAACTTGAACCAGTTGAAAAATTATATGTTGATTGTGAGGAAACATATTTAGGGATTGTTACAGAAAAACTCTCTTTAAAAAAAGGAAAGCTTCTTAACCTTATTAATAATAACAAAGGCCGGGTAAATATGGAATTCTCAATTCCTTCAAGGGCTTTAATAGGATATAGGGATGAGTTTCTGACAGATACAAGAGGAACAGGGATTATGAATTCTCTGTTCTCAGGGTATGAAAAATACAGAGGTGATTATCCGGTCCGCCATACAGGCTCCTTGATTTCTGACAGGCAGGGAAAAGGCGTGGCCTATGGTCTTTTTAATCTTGAACCCCGGGGAAGGCTTTTTATCAGACCGGGTGATCCGGTTTATGAAGGCATGGTAATAGGTGAACACAACAAAGAACAGGATTTGTATGTAAATCCCTGCAAGGAAAAGAAGCTTACCAATATGAGGGCGTCAGGCAAAGATGAAAGTACTGTGTGCACGTCAGTAAAACAGATGACCCTTGAATTTGCTTTAAATTTTATTCAGAATAATGAATTAGTCGAAGTAACACCTAAATCAATTCGCCTTCGAAAAATATTATTACCAAAACAAAAAGAATATATAAACCGGACAAAAAAAGCATAATTAAATAATTCTTGACAAACCAACCGGTCTACAATACGTTTACTCTCATAATTAGCACGTTATAGAGACAGGCTCTTGCTTTAGACTTGACGGTGAAGGTATTGACTATGATTGATTGTACAGCTTTTTTGAAAGCCTGGTTTTATAGATTCAGAGTTAAAATATAATTTATTTTTAAATATTGTTTTATTAACTGAACCCATTTCGGAGATTTAATTTATGCAGTTTAAGAAACAGTTTGAAACTGGTAAATTCGCTTGTCTTGTCCAGATCGAGCCTCCCAAAGGAACAGATGTCTCATCAATGGTAGCAAATGCATTAAGTGTAAAAGGCGAAGTTAATGCCTTTATTGTCCCTGAAATGGGCAATGCTGTGATGAGAATGAGTTCACTTGGAGCGGCTATAGTCTTGCACAAACAGGGGCTTGATGCTGTTGTGCAGGTGAATTGCCGGGACAGAAACAGACTTGCACTTCAAGGTGATATCCTGGCTGCAGGAGCGCTGGGAATAAATTCCTTGATGATTGAAACAGGTGATGACCCCTCCTTTGGAGATCACCATGAGACTAAAGCTGTGTATGACATTGTTCTTGATGAACTACTCAAAGTTCTTGATAAACTCGAACATGGCAAGGACATGGCTGGCGTAGAGCTTTCAGGTACTCCGCAGTTTTTAAAAGGTACAACCCTTAATACGTGCCTGCGTGGGGCTGACCGGGAGAAAGAACTTGATAGAATGAAAAAAATGATTGACCTTGATGTCAAGTTTTTTGTTACTCAACCTTTGTTTGAGTTTGAGATGACCCAGTCTTTTGTTAAGATAGCTGAGAAAAATGATGTAAAAGTAATCCCTACTGTTTTACTTCTAAAATCTCTTGGTATGGCGCGATATATGGCGCGTAATATGGATTCTTTAATTCTTCCTGAGCCCATTGTTGAAAGAATTCAGAAAGCAGGTGATAAAGTTAGAGAGTGCAGCAAAGTAGCTAAAGAGATGATAAAAGAGGTTAAAGCAAACAATTTTGGTGGAGTTAATGTCTCCTGCATGGGTTGGGAGCATAAATTACCTGAACTATTAGGGGTTATGGAAGGGCTAAAAGGCTAGGAGGTTGATGTAATGCCAGAAAATTCAGTATCAGATTCAGCACTAGAGAAAAATCTATCAGGTTCAGTCATGGTTGTTGGTGGCGGGATTGCCGGAATGCAGTCAGCAATAGATCTGGCCAATTCCGGATATTATGTTTATCTTGTTGAAAAATCATATGCCATAGGCGGAATGATGGCTCAGTTGGATAAAACCTTCCCTACCAATGATTGTACCATGTGAGTTATTTCACCAAAACTGGTCGAGGTCGGCCGGCATTTAAATATTGAACTTTTAACAAATACAGAGCTTCTTGAACTTGATGGTGAGCAGGGCAATTTTATTGCGAAAATCAGGCAGGAAGCAAGATATGTTGATCTTGAAAAATGTACAAGTTGTGGTGAGTGCACAACTGTCTGTCCTGTAGATGTCTTAAGTGAACATAATCAGGGACTTTCTACGCGGAAAGCTATTTTTAAACAGTATGAACAGGCGATTCCCGGAGCCTTTGGTATTTCAAAACGCTCAACAGCACCGTGTAAAGTAACTTGCCCTGCCCATGTAAGTATTCAGGGCTTTATTGCCTTGATGGGTCAGGGAAAGCACAGGGAAGCTCTGGAACTTTTTAAACAGGAACACCCTTTTCCTGGTTCCTGTGGCAGAGTGTGTCATCATCCTTGTGAAGCAGAATGTACCAGAGGTGATCTTGATGATCCTCTGGCAATTCAGCACCTTCACAGATATCTTTCAGACCTGGATCTTGCTTCAGACAATCCTTTTGTTCCTGAAATCACAGGAGATTTTTCTGAAAAGGTTGCAATTGTTGGATCAGGCCCTGCAGGGCTTACAACTGCATATTATCTTGCAGTAAAAGGTTATAAAGTAACGATTTTTGAAAAACTACCTGTAAAAGGTGGAATGATGGCAGTTGGAATCCCTGAATACAGGCTTCCAAAACAAGAACTTGAAAAAGAAATTTCCATAATTGAAAAACTGGGTGTTGAGATTAAAACATCTGTTGAATTTGGCAAGGATATTACTTTAGAAAGTCTGCAAAAGGATGGTTTTGAATCATTGTTCCTTGCAACCGGCCTTCATGGAAGCCGGAAACTCGGTGTCGAGGGAGAAGATATTGAGGGAGTACTCCCCGGAGTTTCTTTTTTAAGAGATGCAGCATTGGATAAAGTAGATTCCATTAAAGGCAAAGTGGTTGTGATTGGTGGCGGTAATGTTGCTTGTGATGTGGCCTTAACAGCACGAAGGTTGGGTTCGGGTGATGTTACAATGATCTGTCTTGAAAATAGGGAAGAAATGCCTGCCTGGGATTATGAAATTGAAGAAGTACTTGAAGAAAATGTTCAAATAATCAATAGCCTCGGTCCTGCAACGATTATAGGAAAAGGCGGTAAGGTCTCGGGCATTGAATTTAAAAAATGTACAAGTGTATTTGATGATCAAAAAAGATTTAATCCCCAATATGATGAAAAAGATTTAACTGCAATTGATGCTGATTACGTGATTGTAGCTATTGGTCAGTCAGGAGAATTTGACTTTTCTGACAAAGAATCAATATCCATAACAAACAGAGGCGGACTTGAGGCTGATTCGCTGACTTATCAAACTCCTATTCCATGGGTTTTTGCGGGCGGTGATGCTGTATATGGTCCAAAATCTGTTGTTGATGCTGTTGCATGTGGTAAAGAGGCAGCAGAAAGTATTCATAGATTTATTCAGAAAGAAGATTTAACAGAAGGCAGAGAAAAGGTTTTTGAATTTGAGAAACCTGACATTACAGGCGAACCTCTTATTGATCGAGTAGTCCCGGACACCATTGCAATTCAAGAACGCGAGGGCAATTTTAAAGAGATTACTTTTGGCCTGTCAGAAGATAAGATGAAAGATGAGGTTGCAAGGTGCCTTTCCTGCGGAATCTGTTCTGAATGTTATCAATGTGTTGATGCCTGCCTTGCTGAAGCCATCGATCATGAAGCAATGGATGTTACAAGGGATCTTAATATTGGTTCTGTAATCATTGCCTCGGGAACCAAGGCTTTTGATCCTTCAGGTATGGGTGATACTTATATGTATAAAAGGTCTCCCAATGTCATGACAAGTCTTGAATTTGAAAGAATTTTAAGCGCTGGCGGCCCGACAATGGGACATCTTGTACGGCCTTCCGATGAAAAAGAACCTGATAAGATTGCCTGGCTGCAATGTGTTGGCTCAAGGGATACAAACAGATGCAATAATGGTTATTGTTCCTCTGTCTGCTGTATGTATGCCATCAAGGATGCCATGATTGCCAAGGAGCATTCCGCAAAGGAGTTGGATTGCGCTGTATTTAATATGGATATTCGGACTTTTGGAAAGGATTATGAAAAATACTATCTAAGAGGCCGTGATGAAAGTGATATCAGGTTTGTAAAGTCAAGGATTCACAGTGTTGTTGAGAATAGAGAGACAGGTGACTTGATTTTGAATTATGCCGATGAAACAGGTGTCATGCAGACAGAAGAATTTGATATGGTGATTCTTTCTGTGGGGCTTGAGGTTTCCGACTCCACCATTGAAATGGCTGGCAGGATTGGCATTGATCTTGATAAATATAATTTTGCTAAAACATCAACTTTTAACCCTCTGGAAACATCAAGAAAAGGGGTGTTTGTTTCAGGCGCTTTTCAGGGTCCTAAAGATATTGCTTCTTCAGTGACAGAGGCAAGTGGTGCAGCATGTGCTGCAGGAATGAAAATTGCTGCTGCAAGACATACCTGTACAAAGAGTGTGGAGGTGCCTGCCCAGCGAGATGTAAGCGATGAAGAGCCGAGAATTGGTGTTTTTGTATGTAAATGCGGAATTAATATTGCGGGAATCGTTGATGTCCCGGGCGTGGAAGAATATGCTAAAACTCTTCCCGGCGTTGTGTATACAGGTCAGAATCTTTTTACCTGTTCCCAGGACGCACAGAATTTAATAAAAGATGTTATTGATGAGCATAAACTTAACAGGGTGGTGGTTGCATCATGTACTCCCAAAACCCATGAAGGTATTTTCATGGACACTCTTGAGCAGGCCGGTCTTAATAAATATCTTTTTGAAATGGCAAACATAAGAAATCAGGACTCCTGGATGCATTTTCATATTCCGGACCAGGCAACCAATAAGGCAAAGGATCTTGTGAAAATGGCAGTGGCACGAGTTGCCACATTAAATCCTTTGCATGAAAAAAGAATTCCTGTAACCAGAAAAGCTCTTGTAATAGGAGGTGGTATTGCAGGTATGAATGCTGCAAAAGGGCTTGGGGATCAGGGATATGAAGTTGTCTTGATAGAAAAAGAAAAAGAACTTGGAGGCCTTGGTAATAAGCTTTTTACAACCATTGAAGGCGATGACATCAGGGCATATGTTAAACAACTTTCTAAAGAGGTTGAAGAACATGAAAAAATAGAGATTTTAAAGCAGGCACTGGTTGTTAGTTTTTCAGGTTATAAAGGTAATTTTACAACCGAATTGATTGTGGGTCCCACCATGTATGAGAGAAAAATTGATCATGGTGTTGTGATAATCGCTACAGGCGCAAATGAGTATAAGCCCGATCAGTATTTATACAATGAAAGTGATAATATTTTAACGCAGATGGAGTTGACAGAGCGGATTGAAGAAAAAGGTGTTAAAGATTTAAAACAGGTTGTAATGATTCAATGTGTTGGCTCAAGGGATGAAAATAATCCTAATTGTTCAAGGATATGCTGTCAGGCTGCAATAAAAAATGCTCTGCATATTAAAGAAGAAAATCCCAATACTGCAGTTTTTATTCTGTACAGGGATATTCGGACATATGCCATGCTTGAAGAGTATTATACTGAAGCAAGAAACAAAGGAGTGCTCTTTTTCAGGTTTGACCCTGAAAACCCGCCAAAAGTTGCAAAAACTGAAAATGGTATAGAAGTTACATTTAAAGACCATATTCTCGGGAAAAATCTTGTAGTTGAAACAGACCTTCTTGCTTTGAGTGCAGGTATGGTACCTACAGATACTGAAGAGCTATCATCAATTATTAAGACAGGCAGAGATTCTGCAGGTTATTTTATTGAAGCCCATGTGAAATTAAGGCCTGTTGATTCTGCTACAGAAGGAATATTTATTTGTGGCACAGCCCATGGCCCAAAATTGATTTCAGAAACCATTTCCCAGGCAATGGCAGCAGCATCCAAGGCTACCATATTTCTTGCCCAGGAGTATTTAACACTTTCAGCAGTAACAGCAGAGGTTGATCCTGATTTATGTGCTTCATGTCTTATCTGTGTTCGTTCATGTCCCTATGATGTCCCGGTTATTAATGATGATGGGAAAAGTGAAATTGATCCGGCTCTATGTCATGGATGCGGAGTGTGTGCAGCAGAGTGTCCGGCAAAAGCAATCAAACTCAATTGGTATGAGGATGTCCAGTTACTCAGCAAAATAGAATCCTTAATGGAGGAAATAATATGACAAAGGAATTTGAACCTGTAATTCTTGCATTCTGTTGTAACTACTGAGGCTATTCAGCAGCGGACCTGGCAGGTTCCATGAGATTGAAATGCCCCGCAAACTTTCGAATTATCAGGCTCCCCTGTACAGGAAAGCTTGATATAATTCATATCTTGCGTGCATTTGAAAAAGGTGCTGACGGAGTTTATGTGGTGGGTTGTATGGAAGGTGATTGCCATTTTAATACCGGTAATTTCAGAGCAAGAAAAAGAGTTGAACAGGCAGCAAAAATTCTTGATCAGATCGGGGTAGGAGGTGAACGTGTGAAGATGTATAATCTCTCATCCGGAGAAGGTCCTTTATTTGCGGAATACTCTATTGAAATGGACAAAATAATAAGAGAGCTTGGCCCAAGTCCTATAGGAACAGCGCTAAAGAAAAAGGCTAATGCAGCTTAAAATATTAACAAATCAATAATGAGGTTTTGATTATGATAATTGCGGAAAAAAAGCCGATTGAGGAGATTATTAGTACGATTTCTGGTTATAAAAGGCTCCTGATTCTCGGATGTAATGAATGCGTAACAGTTTGTGAAGCAGGTGGTAAAAAAGAAGTTGAAGTTCTTGCTTCTGCCTTGAGAATGCACTTTATAAAAGAGGGGAAAGAGTGCGAGATTGATGAAAGAACTCTTGAACGTCAATGTGACCACGAATATTTGGAAGAGATTCGTGATGTGGTTGATCAGTATGATGCAATTCTTTCTCTTGCATGTGGAGTCGGGGTGCAATTTGCAGCAGAAAAATACCATTCAACTCCTTTGCTGCCCGGTGTAAACACTGTCTGCCTTGGTGCAAATGAACAGCGGGGTATGTGGGCAGAGAGATGCCAGGCCTGTGGATCATGTGTGCTTGCAGCAACAGCGGGAATATGTCCTGTTTCAAGATGCGCAAAAAGAGTGCTCAACGGACCCTGCGGTGGTTCAACCAATGGTAAGTGTGAAATCAATAAGGATTTGGACTGTGCGTGGCAGCTCATTATTGACAGGTTAAAAGCAATGGATAAATTGGATGATTATGAAAAGTTAGCGACTATTAAGGACTGGTCTTCTGACAGAGCCGGGGGCCCAAGAAAAGTTGTTAGGGAGGATGTACAGGTATGAGTGTGAAAACATCAAGTAAATTAGAAAAAATATTGAGAGCAGGACACCTTGGGGTAACTTCAGAGTGCGGACCACCCAGGGGGAGTGATCCTGAAGCAGTGAGAGAAAAAGGGAATCTTATTAAGGATTATGTGGATTCAATTAATGTTACAGATAATCAAACATCCATGACAAGGATGAGCTCTCTTGCAGCGTGTATCCATTTGAAATTGATGGGTATTGAACCTGTATTGCAAATGGTTACAAGAGACAGAAACAGAATAGCACTTCAAAGTGATATCCTGGGAGCTGCTTCTTTTGACATTAACAATATCCTTTGTCTTTCAGGAGATCATCAAAGTTTTGGAGACTGTGCCCAGGGGCAGAATGTGCATGATTTGGATTCCATGCAGCTTATTCAAACAGTCCGTCACATGAGAGATGAGGGTAAATTTCTCGGTGGTGATGATATTAATCGACCCCCGGATATGTTTGTAGGTGCAGCAGCCAATCCTTTTGCAGATCCCTTTGAAATCAGAGTACCGCGTCTTGCAAAAAAAATAGCTGCCGGAGTGGAGTTTATTCAGACGCAGTGTATATATAATCTTGATAAGTTTGAGGAATGGATGAGAAGACTGGTTGATAAAGGTCTTCATGAAAAAGTTTTTATTCTTGCCGGAATGACACCCATGAAATCAGCAGGTATGGCAAAGTTTATGAAAAACCGTGTCCCGGGCATGGATGTACCCGATGAAATCATAGACCGTCTTGTTGGTGTGCCAAAGGAAAAACAGGCCCAGGAAGGAATTGATATTTGTGTCGAATCCATCCAGCGTTTAAAGGAAGTCACGGGCATTTCAGGATTCCATATTATGGCAATAGAATGGGAGGAAAAAGTTCCTGAAATAGTTGAAAGAAGCGGGCTCTATCCAAGACCGGAAGTATAGAGAAAAAGTATAGAAACATTATAATAATAAACAGAATACAGACTCTGTAATACCATACAGAGTCTGTATTCTGTTATTTCGACCCTGTAAATAATTCTGTGTAACGGCTTTTTATATACATTGTTGTGGTGTCTTTATTCTTCTTTTTCAATTATATAGACAGTTCCTTTACCTTTTCCAAGACTCTTTATTACCTGTTCTTTTTTCATATATTGTAAATCCTTTTTAATTGTATTGATATTAATAT
>JAIOSM010000341.1 GCA_021107575.1 Desulfobacteraceae bacterium
CTACATATCTTCTTTGCCCTTCAGCATATAAAGTGTCAAAGGCAAGTGTTGATTTTCCAGAGCCTGAAAGTCCGGTAAGAGTAACAAGAGAGTTTCTTGGTATTTCTATGTTAATGTTTTTAAGATTATGCTCTCTTGCACCTTTAATCACAATTTCATCTGAATTCATTATTATTTTTCACTTATTATTATTTTGTTTTTGCTTGAAATGCTGCTGACTTTATAGCTTCCATGAGGCTTTTATGATTGGCAATACCTTTCCAGGCAATATCATAGGCAGTACCGTGATCACAGGATGTCCTTATAATTGGGAGCCCGATTGTAGTATTTACCCCATCATCGAAATGTAGCATTTTAAAAGGTATTAAGCCCTGGTCATGATACATGCAGATAATACAGTCATATTTATTAGTTTTTAATGCATCATAGAATAAAGTATCAGGAGGAATAGGTCCTGATACATTAAAACCTGCCTTTTTTGCCATTTTTATCGCAGGGGCTATAATTGCATATTCCTCATTTCCAAACATCGAATTTTCACCTGCATGGGGGTTTAATCCGGCAACAGCAAGAAAAGGATTATTAATACCAAAGTTATTTTTTAAAGATAAATTGGTAGTCTCTATAGTTTGAAAAATATTATTAGTGGTAATGTTTTTTGAGACTTCAGAAAGAGGAATATGTATTGTTACAAGCACTATCTTCAATTTTTTTCCTACAAACATCATATTAAAATTTGAAGTATTGGTAGCTTTTGCAAGTAGTTCTGTATGCCCATGGAATTTTGAACCTGCCATTTTTAATGCAGTTTTTGTAATAGGGGCAGTTACTATGCCATCAATTTGTTTGTCCATGGCAAGTTCGATGCTTTTATTAATATAAGAGAGCATTGCCTTACCGTTTTCCAATGTAGGCAGGCCCGGAGTTAATCTGTCAGCATTAATATTTGAAAGAGAAATTATGTCAGGTTCTCCTATTTTAAAACCTGCATTTTCTGGAGAATCAATTTTATTTGGATGGAATTTTTTTTTTAAAAGTTGGTAGGCTTTTTTTAAAATATGAATATCACCTAAAACTATTGGACAACACAGCTTATATGTTTCAGGGTTTGATAATGCCAGTGTTGTTATTTCAGGGCCTATCCCGGCTGGGTCACCCATTGTAATTCCAATTACAGGAATATTTTTGTTATTTTGCATTATAAAAATATTTTATTTTAGTTGTCAGTTGCAGTAATAAATCTAAAAACCGGTTGCAATATACAAGCTATTAAGGTTTAAGTAAATCCAATTTTTTTTTTTGATTGTGAAACCATTGAGAAATTCAAAGGTTATAAAATATCGAGCGATTTTATTAAAAATAAAAGCAATAATAAGAAAACAGACATAAATCAAAGTAAAATATTTTTTAAAATAAATAGCAAAGTAGCAGAATCGAGCAAATACCATTAAAATTGAGTCAATTATAGAAAGTGCTGCAATTTAAGGAGTTTGTATTGTTTCACGTTTCAAATTATAGTAAAATCAGTAACTTATATCTTGACATATTAATAGCCCTTAATATTTCCCTAACATGCTATTATCAAGTTTGACCGCACAATTGATATACATTAAAAAAATGATTACGCTTTTCGATTAAATTTTTAATCAAAGACAATTGATGTTACTTGGATGCCACTGGAAAATATGGTGGATACTATGGATAGTTTTTATAATATCAACCCTATAACTATATTCTTTGCGAGCCTATGAAAAATACTTGGGAAATTGTAAAATTAACAATAAAAAATAGTATTCCTGATCATACTTATGGAATGTGGATTAAACCTCTAAAGTATATAAAATCAGAACAAAATAGTATTAAGATTTCATGTCCCAATGTTTTTTCAATGAAACGCATAAAAGAAAATTATTTTTTAAGATTTGAAAAAGAGTTCTCAAATCTTGGGCATGATAAAATAAAGATTGAATTTTTGATTGATAATCAGAAAAGCATAGGTCACAAGTCAACCTATGCTGCAATACCCATGAAAAATATCCTGACAAGAGCAAAACAAATGCCCTTACCTGGATTGGATATTCGGTTTAATAGTGGAAGATTTTTAAAAAAAGGATTTACTTTTAAGGATTTTGTTGTTGGAGAGAACAGCAACTTTGCATATTCAGCTTCTCTATCACTTGCCCGGGGTAATTTCAGCACTGACAATATGTTATATCTCCTATCTGGAACTGGTCTGGGAAAGAGCCACCTTGCTCAATCAGTAGGACATTATATAATGTCTGCCAATCTTTCTGAAAAAGTGTATTATGTGACAGCAGAAGATTTTACAAATGAAATGATATTTTCACTCAAAAATAATACAATTGATAAATTCAAATCAAAATATAGAAAAGAATGTGATGTTTTAATTCTTGAAGATATTCATTTTTTATCAGGAAAGATGGCCACGCAAAAAGAGCTTGCAATAACATTAGATTATCTTTTAGATGCAGATAAAAAAATAATTTTCAGCGGATGCTATCTCCCGGGAGATATACCAAAACTTGATGAGCATCTTAAATCCAGACTTGATCTTGGGCTTATTACAGAGATTGATGTGCCTAATTTTGCAACCAGAGTAAGGATTTTAAAAAAGAAAGCTAAAAGTAATGGATTCAATGTACCCAATGATGTTACAGACTATTTAGCCCAGGAGCTTTGTGATAATGTCAGGCAGCTTGAAAGTGGCTTAAATGGAGTTGTTACTAAAAGTTCAATACTCGGTAAGAATATAGATATGGTGTTGGCAAAGAGTGTACTTGCCAACCTTGCTGTTAACAGAAAAAAAATCTCTGTAGGTTCAATTAAAAGATTTGTTTGTAAAGAATTTTCAGTTTCTGAAGATGAAATTATTTCTTCTTCAAGAAAGAAAAGGATAGTGAAACCCCGACAAATGGCTATCTACCTTTCAAGAAAGTATACAGATCAGCCCTTACAGCAAATAAGCAGAAGCTTTAATAAATATCATACAACTGCAATACATTCCATCAATGCTGTTGAAAAAGAACTTATTAAAAGTGGAGCTTTTTCAGAGCAGATGAAATATCTGATTAAGAGAATAGAAGCTGGAAAAATTTAAATTATGCTTTCAAAGTCTATTTTGGGAAAACTGCAAAAAATACTTGGCAAAAATGGAATAAAATCAAATAAAGAAGAGCTTGTCTGCTATTCATATGATGCAACCGGTAAATCATATCTTCCCGATGCTGTAGTTTTTCCTTCTTCAGAAGATCAAATATCCCAGATATTAAAATTTGCAAGTCAGGAGCTTTTCCCTGTCACCCCCAGAGGGAGTGGCTCTGGTATGACCGGAGGATCAGTCCCTGTGCAAGGTGGCGTTGTAATGGTGCTAAACAGGTTAGACAGAATTATAGAAATAGACAGTGATAACTTCTATACCAGAGTTGAACCTGGTGTTATAACGGGTGATCTTCATTCTGCAGTTGAAGCACAAGGGCTTTTTTATCCACCTGATCCGGCAAGTTCCTCCTTTTGTACCATTGGAGGTAATATTGGAGAGTGTGCAGGCGGTCCCCGCGCTGTAAAATATGGTGTTACCAGAGATTATGTTTTAGGGCTTAGGGCAGTTCTTGCTTCCGGTAAAATTATTAAAACAGGTGTTGTAACTGCCAAAGGTGTTGCAGGTTATGATCTTACACGATTAATCACAGGTTCTGAAGGAACATTGGCTGTTGTGAGTGAAATCACTTTAAAACTTCTTCCCTTACCTGAAAAAATAAAAACCATGGCTCTGCTTTTTGACAGCATAGAAGAGGCTGCAACCAGTGTTTCTGCAATCATAAAAAAGGCATTGGTCCCAAGATGTATTGAGTATATGGATAGAGCATCAATTGATTGTGTGAAAGATGACTTTGGATTTGAAATTACTGATAATGTTGAGGCTTTGTTATTAATTGAAATTGATGGTGACGCAATAAGTGTGGAAAAGAATTTTAA
>JAIOSM010000124.1 GCA_021107575.1 Desulfobacteraceae bacterium
TATTGTTTCCACTATCAACATCCTCCTGACCTCCATGTTTTAATTCATGAAGATTCTTATATCAGGGGGGTCAATTTTCGACGCTGTTTTTCTTATAAAGGGGTCATTATTGCACGCTGAACAACAAGGAAGACACAATGCAATATTACAAAAAACAACCTAATCGCCAAAATAAGCACCCTTTTTAGCCGTCCGCTTGATTTTTGTGTTATATTTTTACTTTGTGTTTATGATTTTATTAATGCGCGCTACAATAGCTTGTTCAAATTCAGGGAAAAACATCATGCTTTGCTTAGCCTTTTCTTCGTACAAATAGCGTACTTCAGTGAAAATAGTACTCCATATTTTTAAATTATCAAAAAAACCTAAACTAATTTTGGTGTGAATTTGTTTTTCCATTAACTTAACATCATTCATATTTCTATTTTTAATAGCTGTTTCAAAATCACATTTAATTTCTTTTTTTGATTCATCGCTTAACTCTTTAAATAAAAAATAAAAATCATGCGAATATCGTCCATTTATTTTAAAATCTGATTCGGTTTCCAAATAAAACAATGATTTAAAATGGAGTTCAAGAGAAAGTGCCGCAATAACCTGACTTGGTATTAAAAATGACCTATCTCCAGATTGGTTAACGTATTTTGCTATTTTTGAATAAGTTTGAGCATTGTTGTATATGTCAATTGATTTATTTTGTTTTACCAATATTAGCACTCCTTATATATATAATAACAAGTTATTACACGAATCCGCAGGTCATTAAATCTTGCATGTTATCCGCCTGTGGTTAATAATAAACTCCCTTCATAAATCTGTATCAAAGAAGATTACAGTTGTAAACAGAAGTCAGATGAAAAACACGACAAAGATGACCACTTCTTTTTTTAGTTCTTCTTTTTATTCTTAATCTTAAACCATCCATCTAATCTTTTCTTTACAACATTTTCATATCCGCGCTCAGTTGGGGAATAAAACCGTTCCTTTGTAAGATCTTCCGGAAGATAGTCTTGGGGAACATAGCCTTCCTTAAAATTATGTGCGTACTCATACCCTTTGCCATACCCCATGTCTTTCATCAATCCTGTGGGAGCATTTCTGATATGCAGTGGTACCGGAAGGTAACCGGTTTTTTTGATTATCTCTTTTACCTTTTTTGATGCCATATATACAGCGTTACTCTTGGGAGCTGTAGCAAGATAAATTGCTGCCTGAAAAAGTGCATCATCTCCTTCAGGGTGCCCTAAAAACCTGAACGATTTCATGGCATTTAAAGCCATGCTAAGAGCGCCCGGGTCTGCTATACCGATATCCTCTGTTGCAAACCTTACCATTCTTCGTATGATATAAATTGGATCTTCTCCCCCCTGCAACATTCTTTCAAGCCAATATATTGCAGCATCAGGGTCACTTCCTCTAAGACTCTTATGGAATGCAGATATCAGGTTAAAATGTTCTTCGCCTGATTTATCATACATAATTGCTTTTTTTTGAAGGCATTGCTCAACATCTTTGATTCCAACAGATGATTGATTTGAACAATGCACTGCAATGCTTTCAAGATTTGATAAAGCAACCCTTGCATCTCCCTCGGAAAGTTTCGCAATATGATCAAAAGCTTCACCGGAAAAACTGATATTCTTTAAACCAAGCCCTTGTTCTTTATTGTTGAGCGCTGAATTTAAAATTTTTTTAATACTATTTGAATCAAGAGTTTTTAAAGTTAACACTCTATATCTTGATATCAGTGCGGGAATAACTTCAAAAGAGGGATTTTCCGTGGTAGCTCCGATAAGCGTTATCACACCGTTTTCAACATGATACAAAAACGCATCCTGCTGTGCTTTGTTAAATCTATGGATTTCGTCCACAAAAAGAATGGTTCTTTTCTTATAAAGTTTTCTCTTGTTCTCAGCGTTTTTAATTATTTCTCTAACATCTTTAACACTGGATAAGACCGCAGAAATATGAATAAAATCGGCCTTTGTTTCATTGGCAATAATGGTTGCGATGGTTGTCTTGCCACATCCCGGAGGTCCCCATAAAATAATTGAAAAAAGATTATCATTTTCTATTGCCTTTTGAAGAAGCTCTCCCTTTTTTGTAATATGCTCCTGGCCTGCAAGTTGATCAAGGGTTGTTGGGCGCATCCTCTCTGCCAGAGGCGAATCAAAATCAGTATTCTCCATATTTGATTCAAAAAGATCCAATTATTTTGATTCCCTTTGCTGCTTGCGCAAACTTTGTTCTTTTCTGTTCTTCCGTCTTTTTTTCTTTATCTTTTCTTTTGATTTATAGTGCGTTTCTATGGGCTTTGAAAATTTTTTAAACTCCCTGTTCCCTGATCGCTCTCTGAAAAATAATCGCAAGGGAGTCATCTCAAGTTCAGATATCTCTCTTATTTGATTTAAAAGATATCTTTTATATGAAAAATGAACTGCATCGGGATAATTTACAAAGCAGACAAAGCTTGGTGGCTTCACAGAAACCTGAGCTGAATAGAAAAACTTTAGCCTCCTACCTTTATGCAATGAAGGCTCAACCCTTAATACTGCATCTTCAATAATTCTATTTAGCAGACCAGTATTTATCCTGTAGGAGTACTCATCATAGATATCTTCAACCATTTTAAAAATCTTATGGGTGCGAAGTCCTGTCAAGGCAGATATTGTTATAGCAGGCGCGTGGGCTAAAAACTTTGCTTTATACCTTAAGTCTTCCAGAAATTTTTTCTGATTTTTATCTTCTTTTGCCAGCAAGTCCCATTTGTTTAAAATAAAAAGTACTCCGCATCCTTTTTTTTCAGCATAGCCTGCAATGGTAATATCCTGATCTGTAACACCCTCTTCCACATCAATCAGAATAAGCGCCACATCACAATCATCCATGCTTTGTAATGATTTGATTATGGAAAACTTTTCAATCTTCTGCCTTACTTTTCCCTTTCGCCTGATACCGGCAGTATCCACAAGGATGAATGATTTATTATTATGTTCGACAGTCAGTTCCACAGAATCTCTTGTGGTCCCGGCCTTTTTATTTACAATAACTCTTTTTTCACCAAACAATCTATTTACAAGTGATGATTTGCCGACATTTGGTCTTCCAACCACAGCAATTTTAATGCCTTCATCTTTATTGTCTTCTGTTGCAGTTTTTAAAGGTAAAGCTTTAACCAGGTCATCAAGGAAGTCTCCGATTCCAATACCATGCTCGGCAGAGACAGGATAGAACTTGTCAATTCCCAAAGAATAAAACTCATAAAGTTCATCTCTATGTTTACCACTCTCGGTTTTATTAATAAGATAGAATAATGGCTTGGAAGCTTTTCTTAATTCTATGGCAAGTTCCTTGTCATAGGGAGTAAGACCTTCTTTCCCATCCAGGATAAAAACAAGGACATCAGCCTGCATAACGACTATATCAAGCTGTTCTTTTATATCCTCGGCAAAAGAATCACTATCAGAGCTTAAGAAACCGCCTGTATCAACAAGGGTGAAATCAACATCATCCCAGGAAGCCTCACTGTACTTCCTGTCTCTTGTAACTCCCGGCATATCATCTACCAGGGCCTGCCTTGAAGCTGTTACCCTGTTAAAAAATGTTGATTTCCCTACATTAGGGCGCCCAAGGAGTGCAACAACAGGTTTCATTTACTCTAACCCTCCACAACCTTAATAAAAATTTTCATAAATTCAAATCATATGACTATATACTTATACAACATATAGAGGGAGAGATAAAGAGAGGAAGAACCAGTACAATCTCATTTAAATAATTTATTCTTGACATGGTGAAACATAGTTAGTAATTAAGATTTAATAAACAATGTTTACAATGCTTTTGCATTTTAAGAGGTTTACAAAAAATTATGCTGAAAAAAACATTTCCAAAATATGGAAGTCTTAATAATAAAAAATGCGAAGAACTCCATACTGACATGGTTAACAGAAGCCGTGAAATCAATAAAGATTATGCGCTTGCAGAAAAACAGATAAAAGAGGATATGAAAAAATTAAAAAGGCAGGAAATTGCTGCACTGAAAAGGATCAAACAAGTTTGCAAAAAAAAGAAAAGTATTATTTCATATTATAACCAATTATCCTGTTAGTCGGCACAGGGTACAAATATATCTTATGATTCTGCATTATGACTCAGTACTGTAAATACCATCCAACTCAACCTGCTCATTGGGAATGTACTGCCTGTGACACACAATTTTGCAATGACTGTGTCAAAAAGAGGATCTTAACAGTAAGCGGCATGACAACAGGGACAATGCATTTATGCCCGGATTGCAATTCAGAGCTTATATGGGTTGGAGCTGCCAACCTGATTGATCCTTTCTGGACAAGGCTAACAAAAATCTTTTTATATCCATTTTCTGCTAACCCTTTAATTTTATCTCTAATTTTATCTTTATCAGTTTGTCTTTTCTCATGGATTCCTTTTGCAAATATAGTAATATACGCGATTTTAATAAAGTATGCCTTCTCCATTCTAAAAACCACCATGCACGGGAATTTAAACCCTCCAAAAATAGATACTTTATTTGATGCAGAAGATTTTGGCCCTGTTATTAAACAATGGATCATGTATGCTGCAATTGGTATTGGTGGCGCCTTTGTTTTTTTAAAACTTGGTTTTATTGTCGGTATTTTATATGTATTGGTGGTAAGTTATTCACTCCCATCCATGATAATGCTGCTTGTTACCTCAGAAAACCTTACCCATGCATTAAATCCGGTTATGTTTTTAGGTTTTGCAATCAAAATTGGAAAAGGGTACCTGATAATGTGGTTTTTTCTCGTACTTCTGCTTTCTGCACCAAGTGCTCTGGGATATTATATTATCAAATATTTACCAGGCTTCTCACAACGATTTTTAATTACTTTTGGAGAAAATATGTACACATTTATTACATACCATTTAATGGGATATGTAATTTTACAATACCATGAGAATATCGGTCATGAGATCGATTATGAAAATTTTCAAGAAAACACTCGAGAAAATAATAGTGGACCGCAAGCTCAGTTGGGTCAACAACAAGGCCAGCAAGGAACAAATAAAGACTCTGAATTCGAAACTGACGAACAGAGTGAAATTACAGGTCAGGTCGAATTATTAACAAGAGAGGGCACGCTTGATGAAGCAATTGCTTATATCAAGGAAGCTACCAGTATCAGTGGAGTTACCAGCTTAGTTCTTTTAGAACGATATTATAATTTACTAAAATTAAAAAAACAAGCCCCGGAAATGGTCTTTCAGGGCAAGGCGTACCTGCACAAACTAATAAAAAACAATATAAAAAAGAAGGCATGCCAGGTCTATATCGACTGTGCAACAGCTGATAAGCTATTCAAACCTGAATCGATGGATATGTTGAGAATAGGATCATGGCTAAAACAGGCAGATAAGATCAAGGCTTCGGCCAATGCTTATTCAAGGCTGATTAAGTTTTATCCCGATAACCCGCTTGTGCCTAAAACCTATTTCATATTAGCTCAGATTTACAATGAAAAAATGAAAAATAAACCCCAGGCAAAAAAAATCATAAATATTTTAATAAAAAGATTTCCTGACCATGACATCATCCCCCATGCAAAACAGTATATGCAAAAACTTGATTAGCCTGCCCATATCAACCCGCACCACATTATTCAAGTACATATAGGAATCAGATGACCTGTTTTATATTCCGGGTTTCATTGGATTCAGGATATTTAGCACATAAGACTTTTTTATAATATTCATATTTTTTATTATCTTTGTTCTTTTTAAATGCAATTGCTAATTTAAACACTGCATCCGGGACTTGAGGCATTTCTGACTTTTTCTTTAAAAATAAAATCAATATTTTTTCTGCTTTATCTGTCTGACCCAATGTTGAAAAAATCGAACACAATTTTATGAATAATTGAGCAGGCAACTTATGCACTTTAACAAGAGACGTATACTCAGTATATATTTTATAAACCAAACCATAATTTGCCTGGTTTCTGCTTAATAATGTAAGAACTTTTTTTGTTGTAACATGAAATTGCCTGGATTCAGGCTCTGCTTTTACAGTTTTAAATAGCTGTTCAAGGATAATTGCATCATCAGACGCTTCTTTATATGCCTGTTCAAGGATTTCTCTTGCTTTATCAAATTCAAGTTTCCCGGAATACTCCATTGCTTTTTCCAAATATTGCGGAGTCTTACTCTTTTTTTTCTCTGTTAAAGCATCATAATTGATCAATTTTAAAAACTTGATATTTAAATATCCTAAAACTGCCCCACCTAAAAACCCGCCAACATGAGCCATGTATGCTGTGCTGGAAGGCCCACCAAAATAATAAGCCCATAACTCCTTACCAATCCAGATTGGCAACAGCAGTATGGCAGGAGCTCTCAAATAATTAAAATAAAAGCCAACCGAAAAAAAGACTTTAATCTTTTTTGTTCCATAAAGCGTTGTAATGATACCCATTAGTCCTGAAATAGCTCCGGACGCCCCGACTAAAGGCCTTACACTGTCTGGGGTCAATGCCCAGAACAATGCCACAGCAGAGAAACCGCTTAAAAAATAAGCTGAGATGTAATACCCTCTTTTTGATCCGACCTCTACAAGGCATCCTGCAATCCAAAGGAAAAGCATGTTACTTAGTAAATGACCGAGCCCACCATGCAAAAACATGTATGAAAGGAATGTAAAAGGTCTGTGCAAGGCAGGCTTAAACCCATATTCATTAGAAATAACTTCTGCCATTTTAGATTCATAATTATCTCTTAACTCTTTCCATTCAAAATAATTGTCATCTTTCTTTGTTATTATTTCATCATTGTGGAGTTTTTCTAAAAAAGAAGTGTCTTCTCTAATCTCTCTATAACGTTTGTAAAACAACTTTTTGGAATCTTGGCCTGCCTTTTCAGTACCATTCAGATCAGGTTCTATCTCTCCTTGCTGTTCTTTTATATATTCCTGGTATTTTGCAATTTCAATTTTGGCAAGACCGGATTCAAAATAGTATTTCTCTGCTTTGTAATAATTTTTATTGTCATTAAGCTGAAAACCAAAATAAATAAAGAGATTGGCCAGAATTAAAAAAATAGTTATATATGGAGGATTTTTCCAGCTTATTCCTTCTGTTAACGGAATAACCAGCATATTGTGTTCCCATAATTTTATTAACTATTCATACTTGAAACAACAAAGCAAAAACAATAATATAATCAAGCAAACTTGTAAATAAAAAATATGATACTCTGCTGTTTTATATGAGTTTTATCTAATACTTAAGTTGAACCTTGCTTGTGTGGAATAAAAAAAGGGATAATATTGATGGACTATTACTCAAGAATACAAAAATCAATAAATTTTATTGAAGAGAATCTTACACAACACATATCCCTTGCTGAAGTTTCAACGCAGGCATACAGTTCTTTGTCCCACTTCCACAGAATATTTGCGTTTATGACAGGTTTTACAATCAAGGAATATATACGCAAAAGA
>JAIOSM010000090.1 GCA_021107575.1 Desulfobacteraceae bacterium
GCAGCAGCGGATAATTCTATGAAAAAACTATTTAAAATAGGAACCCGGGCAAGCAAGCTTGCTTTATGGCAGGCAAACTGGGTCCAATCGCAATTAAACAAATTTTTTCCTGAGGCTGAAACTCAGATTGTTAAAATAACAACAACAGGAGATAAAATTCTCGACCGTCCTCTGGCATTAGTTGGTGGAAAAGGACTCTTTGTCAAAGAGATTGAAAAAGCTCTCTTAGAAAAAGAAATAGATATTGCTGTGCACAGTATGAAAGATATGCCGGGCACACTCCCAAAAGGCCTTATTATTGGCGCTGTCCCTGAAAGAGAAAATCCTTATGATGTTATTGTCTCAAGACAAAACATTAAATTATCTGATCTTCCCTTAAAAGCAAAAATCGGGACAAGCAGTCTGAGACGAGCTTCTCAGCTTCAACACTTCCGGCCTGATCTTGATATATCTTCCATAAGAGGAAACCTTGAGACAAGAATTAAAAAACTTAATGCTGGTGAATTTGATGCAATAATCCTTGCTGCTGCAGGGATTAAACGCCTTGGCATGGAGGATCTCATTACTGAGTATCTTAATGAAACAACTATGACCCCGGCAGTCGGGCAAGGCGCTCTATGTATTGAAACAAGGGAGAATGATCCGGATATTGAGCCTGTAATTGCAAAATTAAACCATGAAGAAACTGCAACATGTGTGGCAGGAGAACGTGCTTTTTTAAACAGGCTTGAAGGAAGCTGCCACATCCCTGTAGGATGCTTTGCTAAAATTATTGATAATTCTATTATGCTGACAGGAATAGTTGCATCAATTGATGGAACAAAGATTATCAAACATACCCTTAATTCCGGAGCTGACACTGTTGTGGAAAAAGGTATTGAATTAGCTGATACTCTTCTTGAAAAAGGGGCAAAAGAAATATTGGAGAATTTGAAAATCAATGGCTGAAAATTACGGTAAAATATCTCTAATTGGAGCCGGCCCCGGTGATCCAGGACTTATTACTCTCAAAGCAATGGAATGTATTAAAAATGCTGACGTTGTTGTTTATGATTACCTTGCATCTCCGGCATTGCTTAAATATGCAAAAAATGACTCTGAAATTATATATGTGGGGAAAAAAGGGGGTAACCATACTCTTTCCCAGGATGGTATTAATGATCTTATAATCAATAAGGCTAAACTCGGACTGAACGTTGCAAGGTTAAAAGGAGGAGACCCTTTTATTTTTGGACGCGGAGGAGAAGAAGCCGAACTTATTGCAGATAATAACATACCCTTTGAGATCATACCCGGAGTTACATCAGCAATTGCGGCACCTGCCTATGCAGGAATCCCTCTCACCCACAGAGAACATTCATCTTCTGTATCTATTATTACAGGGCATGAAGACCCCACCAAAAAGGATTCAAGCATTGAATGGGAATCTTTTGCAAAAAGCACAAGTACTCTTGTATTTCTGATGGGTGTTAAAAATTTACCGGGAATTGTTGAAAACCTTCAAAAATATGGGAAAGATTCTCAAACACCTGTGGCATTAGTCAGGTGGGGGACGACGCCTAAACAACAATCTGTTACAGGTATTCTTGAAAATATTGTTGAAAAAGTCAAAATAGCAGGTCTCAAATCTCCTGCGATTATAATTATTGGAAGTGTTGTTAAATTAAAAGATAAACTAAAATGGTTTGAACATTTACCTTTACTTGGTAAAAAAATTGTAGTTACAAGAGCAAGGGCCCAGGCAAGTGATCTTATTGCTTTATTACGCAAATATGGTGCTGAATGTATTGAAATACCAACAATTAAAATCAATCCGCCAAAGAATATTCTACCACTTAAAAAAAGTATAGATAATATCAGTTCGTTTGACTGGGTAATTTTTACAAGTGTTAACGGAGTTCAATTCTTTTTTGATACACTTTACTCTCAAAACAAAGATGTAAGAATCCTCGGACATTTAAAATTTGCATGTATTGGACCGGTAACAAAAAAAATACTTAAAAAATATGGCATTATATCTGATGTTCTACCTGAAACATACAAAGCTGAATCTGTTGTGAAAGCATTTTCCGGCATAGAGATAAAAGGTAAAAACATACTTATTCCCCGGGCAAAAGAGGCAAGAGCAGTTCTCCCCCAGGAATTGAAAAAAATGGGCGCTATTGTTGAAGAAGTTACGGCATATGAAACAAGTTTGGTAGATAATGATAAAGATACTCTTGTTAAAATGCTTGAGAACAATGATATCGATATTGTAACATTTACCAGTTCATCCACAGTAAAGAATTTTGCCGAGCTGCTACCTTCTGATAAATTTGAAAAATTAATAAAAAATGTCACCAGTGCCTGCATAGGCCCGATTACTGAAAAAACTGCCAGATCCCTTGGGTTTAGTCCTGAAATAGTTGCAACAGACTATACTATTGATGGACTTATGAACTCAATTTTGAAATATTTTACTAAATAACATCATTTAATTTATGAAACAGGCTTATGAAGATTGATAATAGAAAAATAAATTACCTTAGAATTTCAATAACTGACAGATGTAATTTTAATTGTAGATATTGTGTGCCAAAAGAACCATCACTCCAAGTTTCACATGATGAAGTGGCAAGTTATGAAGAGATCCTTCAACTTGTTGATATTGCAGTTGATCTTGGGATTACAAAAGTTCGAATTACAGGAGGGGAACCTTTTGTCAGAAAAGGTATATTAGGCTTTCTTGAAAAGCTTTGCCAAATAAAAAAATTAAATGATATATCCATTACAACTAATGCCTCTCTTCTAAATAAAGAAAAATTACAACGCCTTTGGGATATGGGCATTACACGGTTAAACTTTAGTCTTGATACACTTAAAGCTGATAAATTTTCATATATAACCGGAAGAGATAAATTTTCCAGAGTATTTGATACTATTCATATTGCCCGGGATATTGGGTTCTCGCCAATAAAAATTAATGTTGTTGTTTTAAAAGGTATTAATGATGATGAAATTGCTGACCTTGCTGCAATATCAATTGATCAGCCTTTTCAAATAAGATTTATTGAATATATGCCCATGGGGAATTCAAACATTGATAATGACCAGCAGGTTCTCACTCCCTATATCAAACAAACCATTGAATCAAAGTTTGGAGAACTTATCCCTGTAACAAAAAGCTTTAAAGATGGGCCTGCAAAAAAATATAAAATCAAAAACAGCAAGGGCGAAGTTGGTTTTATTACTCCAGTAAGCCAACATTTCTGCGATGAATGTAACAGGCTCAGACTTACTGCCCAAGGCAGGCTCAGGCCATGCCTTTTAGATGATTATGAAAAAAACATTTTAACTCCTTTAAGAGATGGAGCATCTAAAGAAGAGCTGACAGCTATTATGCATAAAGTTATTATTGATAAGCCGTCCAGCCACCACCTTGGATATGCAAATAACAAAATCATTTCTCAGATGTCTTCCATCGGAGGGTAATCAGGAGGGTAAACTAATTTTTCAAAATGGATATTATAGAGTCCATAAAGCAAAGATTAAGACAAAACGAGGAGACTGCCCGAAAATTTCACGAAATTGAAATAAGTATACTTTCAATCCTGAATTTCCAGGATCTTTGTGAAAGTCTGCTTACAAAAATCAGCAATAAGTTCAATATCCCTATTGTCTGGTTATCTATTATTGAAGACAATCCCATATCAGAATATATAAAATCCATTGGAGATTCGGATATTTTACAATCAAAAACAACTTTCCTTCCAAGAAAAAACTTTGAACATATCACCAAAATTAATAACTTATCCCCTATACTTGCTAACACAAATATAGAAAGATTTAATCTGTTGTGCCCTGCGAATCTTTCACAAAAGATTGAATCTTTTGCTATTGTTCCTATCTCTCTTGATGGAAAAATAATTGGCAGCCTGAACCTTGCTGATTCCGATCATGAAAGGTTTGAACCAGGCATAGATACAAGTTTACTTGACCAGCTTGCTGTTAAAATATCTCTTTGTTTCTCAAATGTTACTGCCCATGAAAAACTAAAATATCTTGCTTTTCATGATCCTTTGACTGGTCTGCTAAACCGAGGAGTTATGGATAGGATACTCAGAAGGGAATGTGATCGTGCTAAACGATATAATTCAAATCTTTGTGTTGTATTCTTTGATTTAGATGATTTTAAAAACATAAACGATACATATGGGCATGATCAGGGAGACCAGGCACTTATCCTGATAGCTAACCTTCTTGATAATCTAAAAAGAGAATCTGATATTATAGCAAGATACGCCGGAGATGAATTTGTTGCAATTTTACCTTCCACAAAATCAGAGCAGGCAGAAGAATTTGTTTCAAGGGCTAAAAATGAACTTTTAAATAAATCTGTTCAAACTGAAAAGAAAAACTTTCATATTTATTTAAGCCATGGTGTAGCATCATTTTTTGAAAATAATTGCAAGTCACCATCAGAACTTTTAAAACATGCTGATACAAGTCTCTATAAAGCAAAACAATATAAAAATACTAAGCCCTGATGATCATCCTTTTATATAAGGCTTGAAATCATCAGGGCTTAATAAATTGTATTTTAATTGTTCCTGATTATGCTTGAATCAGTTCTATCATAACCATAGAAGCGACATCACCTTTTCTTGGACCAAGCTTTGTGATCCTGGTGTAGCCACCCTCACGGACAGAGTATTTATCAGAAGCTTCATTAAAAAGATTGTACACAACTGCTTTTTCCCTCATGACAGACAAAGCCTGTCTCCTCGCATGGAGGTCTCCTCTTTTTGCAAGAGTAATCATTTTATCAGCAAGCTTTCTTAATTCTTTAGCCTTTGCATTAGTTGTTCTGATTTTACTATGTTTAAAAAGTGATGTTACCATATTTCTAAACATAGCCTTTCTATGGCTTGAAGTTCTATTTAGTTTTACACCTGATTTTCTATGTCTCATAGAAATTACTCTCCTTCCTCAACAATATCTTCTTCTGGAGGTTCAAATCCCTCAAGTTCCATACCTAAAGTGAGATCCATTGTAGACAAAACTTCTTTGATCTCATTTAAAGATTTGCGGCCAAAGTTCTTTGTTTTAAGCATTTCACCATCTGTCTTCTGTACCAGTTGATAAATCTTATATATTTTTGCGTTTTTCAAACAATTTGAACTTCTAACTGAAAGCTCAAGTTCATCAACACTTCTATAAAGATTCTCATTAAATCCTTTTTGTGTTTTGTCTTTGCCGTTTTCATCATAATCAGGCTCATCTGCTTCATCAAAATTCAAAAAAGGATCCATCTGTTCTTTTAATATTTTTGCAGCATAGGCAACAGCATCGTCAGGTGCAACGCTTCCATCTGTCCAGACTTCAAGCGTTAGTTTATCATAATCTGTTTTTTGTCCGACTCTAAATTTCCCGACTACATATTTAACTCTTTTAATGGGAGAAAAAATAC
>JAIOSM010000163.1 GCA_021107575.1 Desulfobacteraceae bacterium
CCTTATGGCTATAGTTGCTTAATATGAATGCTTTAAATTTATAACAGACTATTTTTTTTAGATTATTTTTTTTTAGACTATTTTTTCTTTCTCTGGTGTCTTGTTTTTGCAAGGTGTTTTCTGTGTTTATGTTTAGACATTTTCTTTTTTCTCTTTTTTTGAACACTGCTCAAGGCGTTACCTCCTAATTGGTACATTAAATTTAGTTATAATTATTAATAATTATATATAATCGTTAAACATAACATATTTTGAAAAATTGTCCATGATTTTTTAGTTTATTTAAAGGGTTTTTTTATTTAAAGGTTTTTTATTTAAAGGAAATTATTAATAAGCATGAGCAGTTTGCAGGTATTTTCTTTGTCTGATCAAAAGTATGTTGATAAGGCAGTTACAATTTCTGAAGAACTTGTGAGTAATTTTTATAAAATGTCTTCAAGTGAGTGGCTTCGAGGGAAATATGAGATAAAAACTGCTAAGGATCTGAGTGATCATGAGTTTGTGAGTGGACCTTTTGCCCAGGTTGTAAAATATGAAGGAAAAAGAAAAGATACATCATTGAGTTCCTATTCTTATAATTTTTATACTGTCTGCCTTCAGGATAGCAGTATTACTAAAGCTGTTAAAGCTGATAAAAACTTATTGCTGTATCCCTTTCTTGTTTATATTCTTATTCATGAACTTGTTCATATTGTAAGATTTTTAAAGTTTCAACAGCTTTATGAAATATCCACTGAAGAAGAAGTAACTATTTCCGAAGAGCGTAGAGTTCACAAGATTACATGGGATATTTTAAACATGGTCTCCATTGATGGTATTGAAAGTGTACTTGAATATTATCAAAACTGGAGAATAGTCCCGGAAAGTTAAATAAGCAGACTTAAATTATTTTTAACAAATTAATTATTCATTATCTTGACAAGGAATAAAAACTGACTATTTTATTTTTGAATTTCAGAGAATAAACAGATAACCAATGGTGTTTGAAAATGGAGAAAACAAAAAATGCCTATTTATGAGTATGAATGCTCTGCCTGTGGAGAGATTGAAGAAGTATTCCAGAAAATGTCAGACCCGCCTCTTAAAGAGTGCAGTAAATGTAAAGGGAAGCTTAACAAACTTATCTCCCATAGCTCTTTCCATTTAAAAGGCTCAGGTTGGTATGTGACTGACTATGGAGGCGCAAAAGGTGGTTCCAAGAGTAATCCAGAGAATAGTTCAAGCAGCAATTCTGTGAAGACAAAGAATAAGGTTTTAAAGCCGGCTTGCAAAAAGGAAGCTGCTTCAAAAAAATAAAACATAATTAGTATTATTTTATAACGATAACAATTAATATTTAGGAGGTTTCGATCATGAGTTTACGACCATTACAAGATAGAATTCTTGTGGAACGTGTTGAAGAAGATGGGAAAACTAAAGGCGGTATTATTATTCCTGATACTGCAAAAGAAAAACCAGCAGAAGGTAAGGTTGTTTCTGTAGGTGTTGGACGTGTTGGAGAAGATGGTAAGATGCTGCCAATGGAGCTAAAGGTTGGAGATCGTGTTCTATTCAGCAAATATGGTGGAACAGATGTGAAAATAGATGGTAATGATTATCTAATTATGCGACAGGAAGATGTTCTTGGTGTCATTGAATAGTCAGATCAAGAATAGTTAGATCAACCAGGACTTAATTATAAAAATAGAATTTAATATAGATGGAGGTTTTTAGATATGGCAAAAGAAATTAAATATGCTGCCAAGGCTCGCGAAGCAATGCTTAAAGGAGTAAAAACTCTTGCTGATTCAGTGGTAGTTACCTTGGGACCAAAAGGAAGAAATGTTGTAATTGAGAAATCATGGGGTTCCCCAAATGTTACAAAAGATGGTGTAACTGTTGCTAAAGAAATTGATCTTGAAGACAAGTTTGAAAATATGGGCGCCCAGATGGTAAAAGAAGTTGCCAGTAAAACAAGTGACATGGCAGGTGACGGTACTACTACTGCAACTATTCTTGCTGCTGCAATTTATGAGGGCGGACAAAAACTTGTTGCTGCCGGTAATAACCCAATGGGTATTAAAAGAGGTATAGACAAGGCAGTAGTAAAGATAGTTGCAGAACTTGAAGATATCAGTAACCCTACTAAAGATCAGAGTGAAATAGCTCAGATCGGTACAATTTCTGCCAATAACGATGAAACAATCGGTAATATCATTGCAGAAGCAATGGATAAAGTAGGTAAAGAAGGTGTTATTACTGTTGAAGAAGCAAAATCAATGGATACAGTTCTTGATGTTGTTGAAGGCATGCAGTTTGACCGTGGATATCTTTCTCCATACTTTGCAACTGATAATGAAAAAATGGTTGCAGCACTTGATAATCCTTTTGTTCTTGTTTGTGACAAAAAAATCACCAGCATGAAAGACCTTGTACCTGTTTTGGAAGAAGTTGCAAAAATGGGCAAACCTCTTGTGATAATTGCTGAAGACATTGAAGGTGAAGCTCTGGCAACTCTTGTTGTAAATAAACTTCGTGGTACTCTTAATGTTGCTGCTGTAAAAGCTCCCGGATTTGGTGATAGAAGAAAAGCAATGCTTGAAGATATCGCTGTTCTAACCGGTGCCCAGGTTGTTTCCGAAGATGTAGGAATTAAACTTGAAAATCTTTCAGTAAATGATCTTGGAGAGGCAAAAAGCATTACTATTGATAAAGATAATACAACAATTATTGATGGCGCTGGTAAAAAAGAAGACCTTGAAGCAAGAGTTAAAATGATTCGCGCTCAAGCTGAAGAGACATCATCTGATTATGATAAAGAAAAACTTCAGGAACGACTTGCAAAATTAGTCGGCGGAGTTGCTGTTATAAGCGTTGGCGCTGCAACTGAAACTGAGATGAAAGAAAAGAAAGCAAGAGTTGAAGATGCTCTTAATGCTACTCGTGCAGCTGTTGAAGAGGGTGTTGTTCCCGGCGGCGGTGTTGCTCTTTTAAGAACTCTTAAAGTTCTTGAAGATGTTACAGACGATGCGGAAGAACAGCTTGGTGTTGATGTTATTGCAAGAGCAATTGAAGAACCTTTAAGAATGATTGCAAATAATGCCGGTGTTGAAGGCTCTGTTATTGTTAATGAAGTAAAAGAAGGCAAAGGTGCTTTTGGATACAATGCAAGAACAGATGTATTTGAAGACCTTATTAAAGCAGGCGTTATTGATCCAAAGAAAGTTGTTCGTTATGCACTTCAGAATGCAGCAAGTGTTGCATCTGTGATGCTTACAACTGAAGCCATGATCGCTGAGAAACCAGAAGAAGGTGGTGCTGCTGCTGCAATGGGTGGTGGTATGCCTGGTGGAATGGGCGGAATGGGTGGCGGAATGCCAGGCATGATGTAATTTCTACCTAGTAATTTAGTTTTATATAGTAAAAAGCCCCTGCATGGTTTTATGCAGGGGCTTTTTTGTTTAAAAAGAACTTGACATAATTGGGGTGCTCATATAGAAATGTTAAATTGATCTGATGTTATTGGAACGTCAGGAAGGAATGTCAGTAGAAAACGATTTGGAGTATTTTTATGACCTCTGATACACTTGGAATTATTTACATGGTGACTGGAGCAGGGCCTGTTGTGAAGGGCGTTCTGCTTTTACTTTTATTCTTTTCCATTACAACCTGGGCTATTATTTTGATAAAATGGAGATATATTAGAAAAGCACAAAAAGAATCAGCTGATTTTACTGAACTCTTCTGGCATTGCAAAACTCTTTCTGATGCATTTTCCAAAGCAAAAGCTTTAAAATCAAGTCCTGTGGCCAGGATTTTTATTATAGGCTATATGGAGCTTTCAAAATTTAATAAAGCAAGAAATAAAAGTGATAAGGAAGTAGGCGAGCCTGAATTGGATGATTCCAGTATCAGTGTGATTGGAAATTTACGTAGGAGCCTTAGGAGATCAATAAATATAGGAGTCAGAAGAATGACCCAGCTTATTCCTTTTCTTGCCACAGCAGGTAATACTTCTCCTTTTATTGGCTTATTCGGTACTGTATGGGGTATTATGACTACATTTCAGGGGATCGGTCTGAGCGGGTCTGCAAGCCTTGCTGTTGTGGCTCCGGGTATTTCTGAAGCTTTGATCGCTACTGCTGCAGGTCTTGCCGTGGCTATACCCTCAGTTATTGCTTATAATTATTTTATAGGTCGGATTAGACTACTTGATTCTGACCTTCAGGGGTTTGCTACTGATCTTTTGAATATTATTGAGCGGGAAACACAAAAACAAAGGGGGTAGTGATGGAACTTGGGTCA
>JAIOSM010000430.1 GCA_021107575.1 Desulfobacteraceae bacterium
AAGTTATGATGAATCAATTTTCAAAGAACGTAATTCCTGATCAACAGGAACATTACTATATTTAAAAAGCGCCCTGATTCATCGCAGGACACACGCCAATTTATAACATTGCTTCACCAGTAATTTGGGTTTTGTTGGGTTTTTAGTCTTTTTTGCTATCTTTAAACTTGTTTAACGGGTGATACTGAAACTGGGGCTAAATCCCAAACATACTTGGTAAGCAAAGACCGTACAAGGATTACTAAGATGTGATGAATAAAATAAAAATCTATACTATGAAAACCTTAAACACAAAGCGACACTTTGCAAATCCCGTATATGTAAGTATTTTATTTCTATTTTGCATTTTTGGATTTACAAATAATAATATCGGTTCTGATAAGCAAATTAATGCTCAAAATTCAAAAAAAGTCGCTATTTTAATAATAAGAGTAGGTAATACACAAGCATTTTGCCCAATGGATAAAATATCTCTAAAAACAGATTATTCAATTCGTGTTCCAAAATTGGGAACGTATGTTTTTATAGACAATGAAAAACGCTTAGCTGAATCAGTTCCCACATATCCAAAGTATACTGGAAATACTAATGAATACTATATCGAATATTTCAGAAACATAACGCCAGACATTTTTAATGGAGTTAAATCGGGGTTTGAACAAAAAGGATATGAAGTATTTGATATGAAAAAATTATCTGAAACATGGAGTAAGCCTTTTTCGGAAATGACAGTTAAGGAGATTATTTCAGCGACCGAAAACAATGTTGATTTTCTATTTATTCTACATTATATGGATATTGGCAATTCCAATGTTAACTCTAAATTTTACAGGATAAAAGCTACACACAGTGGTTTTACATCTCTCATTTTTTCTTACAGTATGTTTGATATCCAAAAACAGAAAAAACTTTTCTCATATTCCCCTTTATTAGGATTTGCATCAACTCCAGCCATAATTTATAATCCTGAAATAATGAATAATCCGGATTTGCGAAAAAGAATTACCGTTAATTGCCAGAAAGAGTCTGACGAGAATACAACATACATAACCCATAATTTCACTGATAATGAACTTATGAAACTCTTAATTAATAATATTTTAAATGGTTTTCAATGTTACGGGAAAAAATTTATAGATTGTTATGATGAATGTAGTTCTTTGTATGATATTAAAGGGTTATTGTCCAAAATACCTTAATTTTTTTAACACTAATTTCCTGTAAAAATGTGGTCAACGATAGGTTTGATTTAAAAGGATATATAATCTCTGACTCTTTGACTAATTGCAAAACAATGAATATTAATTTATACAATTTGGAATGATAAACTGTTATGAATATTTTAAAAATTAAAAATATGAAAAAAAACAAAAAGAATGACTTGGTTGAAATATTTGCAGGTTCATCAATAGATGCTGAAATAGTTAGCAGTTTATTGAAGAATTCTAAGATAGAAACTTTTTTGAAAGACGAGAATATTGGTACATTGGCTCCATGGCAAGTTTCAGCAGGTGGTGCAGGTGCCGTTAAAATTATTATCAATAGTAATGATTATGAGACAGCCAAATTGATTGTTGAAGAATACGAACGAAATAAAAAGTAAAAAATTAATGACCCGCTAACATTGGGTCATAAAGCATGCGGGTTGCAGCGGTTTTCTAACATTTTTTGTTATCTTTAACTTTCACTAACGGGGTCCCGATAGTTATCGGGATGAAACAAGGCGGAAAAACTCGCACAGCTTCAAACCCGCGGACCGTTAGCGGTAATTATTAAAAAACAACAGAATAATGAAAGATAAAAATGATCTGAAATTAGCTGTCCTTATTGATGCGGACAACATTCCATATTCAAATATAAAAGGGATGCTTGACGAAATTGCAAAACTGGGATTACCAACAATAAAGCGAATATATGGTGATTGGACTAAACCAACTGTTTCTGGATGGAAACCAGCTCTATTAAAGCATGCAATAACTCCAATTCAGCAATATAGCTACACTACCGGTAAAAATGCCACGGACTCTGCTATGATTATCGATGCAATGGACATTTTGCATAGTGAGAAAATTGATGGATTTTGTCTTGTATCAAGCGATAGTGACTTTACTCGTTTAGCGATTAGACTGAGAGAATCAGGAATGACAGTAATTGGAATAGGTGAAAAGAAAACTCCAAATCCATTTATTGTGGCATGTGATAAGTTCATTTACATTGAGATTATAGGAAATAAAGAGATATCTACAACAGAAACGGGCGCTCAAACTATAACTAAAACAACTTCTACACCAGCTCAGACAGCAGAGATTGATACCATTGATAATAAATTTATTAAACTATTAGAATCTACAGTTGAAGATATTGCGGATGATAATGGATGGGCTTTCCTAGCGGAAGTAGGTGCTTTGATTATTAAGAAAAAGCCTGATTTTGATCCCAGAAATTATGGATTCCAAAAATTGACACCATTATTAAAATCTTTAGATGAACATTTTGAAATTGATGAAAGAGAAGTCGAAAATAAACATATAAAACACATTTATGTAAAAATCAAAAAATAACAACCGCTAACACGCGTTCAACAAGTAATGCGGGGTTTACTCACTACGTTTCCCGTAAAACGGGACAGGCTGTGAGACCGCTTGCCTGCTGCAAGCAGGCTTCGCTAAGTTGGTGGTTTGCTGACTAAGTATTATCTTAGTAATGTTGGGTGGACAATGAAATAAGGCGGAAACCCGTGCGTTTCTTAAGCAAAAAACGTTGTGTGCCATCTAAAACGAAAAGTTGCCGCACATTTAACTAGATTCCAAATAATATGGAAGAGCCTAAATTTTTACATACGCTCATGCGAAATTGCAACTTTGTAAAATGGACAAACTAACCAAAAAACAGAGACGAAAAAATATGCAAGCAGTTAGAAGTTCTGGATCAAAGATTGAAAGAATCCTAGCAACTGCACTTTGGAAAAAGGGATATAGATATAGAAAACAGGATAAAACTATTTTTGGGAGACCAGATTTCTCATTTAAGAAATACAAAATAGCTATCTTTGTTGACAGTGAATTTTGGCATGGAAAGGATTGGGAAATAAAAAAAGATGAGCATAAATCAAATATAGATTTCTGGCATACTAAAATTGAAAG
>JAIOSM010000201.1 GCA_021107575.1 Desulfobacteraceae bacterium
GTTTTTATAATATTAATATATTTGTTAATTGAATTCAATCAAAGTTTGACAAAATAGATGTAAATACATATCTTTGAATGATCATTTTTAGGATGAATATAAATCAAATAAAACAAAGGACAATGATTTATTATGGCTGGTATAATAGAATTAAATGATGATAATTTTGATGACGAAGTATTAAAAGCAAAATTACCGGTATTGGTTGATTTTTGGGCGCCATGGTGTGGCCCTTGTAAGGCCATCGGGCCTACTGTTGAAGACCTTGAAAAAAGCTATGGCGATAAGATGAATTTTGTAAAAGTTAATGTTGATGAGAATCCTGTTGTTCCAAGTAAGTATGGCATTCAGGCAATCCCAACTCTTATAGTCTTTAAGAATGGTGAAATCGCTGAGCAGATAATAGGTATGGTTGCCAAAGAAAAATTGGAAGAATCTATTAAGAAAGTAATATAGCGGGGTTTTATTATGTCAGTAGATTATGATCTTGTTATAATTGGTGCAGGACCCGGGGGGCTTACAGCCGGACTATATGCTGGCAGAGCTAAGATGAAAGTGCTTGTGCTTGAAAAACTTGCTCCTGGCGGACAAATTATTATTTCAGACTGGATAGAGAATTATCCTGGTTTTCCCGATGGTATAAGTGGGTTTGACCTTGGAGAAAAGATGAAAACTCATATGTTGAATTTCGGTGCTGTTATTGAAACAGCTGAAGTGAAATCTGTGGACTTTTCAGGTCAAGAGAAGAAGATAGAGCTTAACGACAGAACAATTACTGCAACAAGTGTAATCATTGCCTCTGGTGCAGCTCCAAGGTCTTTAAATATAGGTGAGGAAAAATTTGTTGGCAAAGGTGTTTCTTTTTGTGCGACATGTGATGCTCCTTTTTTTAAAGGTAAAACAGCTGTTGCTGTTGGTGGAGGAGACACTGCTGTGCAGGAAGCTCTTTATTTGACTAAATTTGCTGAAAAGGTATATTTAGTGCATAGAAGAGATGAACTTAGAGCCACAAAGATTCTTCAGGAACGTGCTTTTGCAAATGATAAGATTGAATTTGTGTGGGATTCAGTAGTAAAAGGGGTGGACGGATTTTTCAGTGTTGAAAGTGTTACAGTGGAAAATGTTAAAACCGGAGAAGAAAAAAAGCTTTCTGCAAATGGGTGTTTTATCTGGATAGGTGTTTTACCCAATACAGCATTTCTTGAAAATAGTGTCAAAATGGATAAAGCAGGGTTTATTGTTACTGATTCTAATATGGCAACTTCTGTTAAAGGCGTTTTTGCAGTAGGAGATGCAAGAGTTACCCCTTTAAGACAGGTGTCAACAGCAGTTGGAGATGGAGCGATCGCAGCTATTTCTGCTGAACATTATATAGAGAATATGTAAACATGAAAAAAACAATTATTTTATTTTTTGTATTATTTTTTGGTTTATTTACTTTACAGGGTTGCTCCTTTTTTGACTTTCTGGATAAGCCGGACACAATGTACAAAAGTGCAGAGCAATTAGTGGAAGAAGGCTCCGTAGCTTTTGCAGATGAAGATTATAAAGATTCTTTAAAAGCATTTACACAACTTAAAGACTGGTATCCCTTCAGCAGATATGCAATTTTAGCTGAATTGAGAATTGCTGATTCCCATTATAAACTTGAACAGTATGATGAGGCAATTGTTGCTTATCAAGAGTTTGAAGAGCTCCATCCAAAAAATGATGCAATTGATCGTATTATATACAGGCAGGGACTTTGCTGGTACGAGCAAATGGATACTGTTGACAGAGACAGCAGGCCTGCTGCAAAAGCCCTTATTCAATTTTTGCGGTTAAAAGAAAGATTCCCCAATAGTTCCTATGTTGGCAAGCTTGATAAAATGATGACTGAGTGCACAAATAACATTGCTGGTCATGAACTTTATGTAGCGGAATTTTATTTTAATTCAGGAAAATATAAAGCATCATTGAATCGATATAAATATCTTGTAGAGCATTTTCCAACTTCTGAGTATGCAACAATCGCATTAAACAGAATCAGTGCTGTCCAGGAGAAGGTAGATAAACTAGAGAGAAAATCTTCTAAGAAAAAATCCTCTAAGTTGTAAAATTTCAAATTTTAATAAATATTTTAGTATATAAATATAAGAGGTTTAGTAATGACAGAGAATAGCAATGAGGTCAGAAATGCTGAAATACCACCGGTGCAGCTTGGGTATGACAGTAAATTCAAGTTTAAATGCCATAAAGGTATTAAGTGCTTTACAGATTGCTGCCGTGGCATTGATATAATGCTTACCCCCTATGATATATTGACAATAAGCAAAAAATTGGAATTGAGCTCTGAAGAGTTTTTGGCCTTTTATACAGAACCAAAGATGCTTGAAAAAGCAGAGCTGCCAATTGTTAAATTAAAACTTCTTACTGATGAAAGAAAATCATGTCCGTTTGTGGATGATAAAGAAGGGTGCTCTATTTACGATAAAAGACCCACAACATGCAGGTATTATCCTTTAGGTGTTGGTGCGTTGAGTTATTCCAGCGATGCTGATAAAAAAAATGATGAATTTTTTTTTACCATTAAAGAAAAGCATTGTTTCGGATTTGAAGAAGAAAAAGAATGGACAGTAAGGGAGTGGCGCGACGATCAGGGTATTGAGATCCGTGAAGAACTGGATAATCAATGGATGGATTTAATAGTTAGAAAAAAATCGGTTCCCTCATCTTTGAAATTAACTGAGAAGAGCAGAGAATTGTTTTTTATGGTTTGCTATAACCTTGATGCTTTAAGGAGATTCGTATTTGAAAGTTCATTTCTTGATCGCTATGAAATTAAACCTGCAAA
>JAIOSM010000127.1 GCA_021107575.1 Desulfobacteraceae bacterium
TCTAGATCCTGGGGTACAAAAGGAATACGTCTCCCTTGTACATCTTTTAGATCCCACCCAAAACCCTCAGTAAAAGCCGGGCTTAAATATAATGGATGGCCATTGACAACGTACACCCCAACAGGGCCTGGGGTTGCGTTGAAAATAGCTTTTAACCTTTCTTCACCTTCTCTTAATTTCTCTTCTACAAGATTCAGACTTTTATTTTTTCTTTGCAGGTCCTGCATAGCCTGCTGTTGAAAACCATGAGTCTGATTCAGACGATTTAACATAAAGCCGGCCATCAAGGCCGGCAAAAAAGCAATAAAAGAAGAATTAACAACAAACATCAGGTATTTGGCAAAAGGGTCTGCATACACAGATGCCCATGCCGTATTCCCGGACCCTATAAAAAAGTACAGGCTTAAAAGCATGATCATGTTAAGAAAAACAGCAACCGTTCCGGCAATAGTTCCAAAGAACAGTGCCGTCATAACACTGAAAAATACTAACCAGGCGGAACGTGCATAATGTGGTCCAAGTGTTATAAAAAATGTTACCATCGTGATGTATGTGAGTATTAACCAGATCAATATCCAAAGCCGGTATGAGTCTCTTTTATATACAAGCCTGATTAATAATATTAGCATTATAACCAGATCAAAAGCAATCAACCCATAACGATTTTCAGCAAGGTATGTAGGTATCGCAAACGGCATAAAAACAGGGAACAGGATCAGGGCAATCATAAAAGTTACTTTTTCACCCTTCTGCCGCCATTCGTCCAGGTTAGCTAATTTATTTATTGTCAGTTCCCGTGCAATATTTTGAAGGTTATTAACCAAGGCGCGAATCATTTACAATCCCCAAATCAGCATGCACTGATCTTTTTTTTGCTATTTTCTCAGATTAGTTTCCAGGTTCTCATTTTCGCTTTAATAATTACGATGCTACTAACAATCAGTTTACAACATATTACAACACAATACAAATTAAATTTTTAAAAAAAGAGTACTGAGGAATAGTGCTATAGCCTGCCTTTTTTTATTATCGCTAAAAGCAGCCAGACCCCCATCATTGCAGCTGCAATAAAGCCTACAATGCCGATTAAGGAAACACCGAAAAACACGGGGGGGACATTGGAATCAATAAGCTGTGCAGAGCCCATTATCAGGCTTGCTATTATTATTGCAAAAGCTATTCTATTGCTTGTCTGGTCATGTGTTTCAAGAATTTTGTCCAACCCTGCAATCTTGAAATTAAGATTCATCTTGCCTTGTTTTGCAGTACGTAACAGTTCGCGCAAATCGCCAGGGAAAAACTGAATTAATTTCAAAGAATCTCTCACAATTTCGCCAACATTCTCAGTTATTCTTGAGGGGGAAAATTTTTTAAGTTTAACTGCTTTAACATAAGGCTTTGTATGGGAAATTATATCAAAATCGGGGTCAAGCCTTTTTGCAATTCCTTCAACTTCAACAAAAGCTTTCAGCATAAGAAAAAAGTCCGGGGGAACCTTAATCCCATATCCTGCAACCATTTCAAGAGCCTGATTTATCATCGCACCTGTTTTAATATCTTTTAAAGGTTTTGAAGCATACCTGGCAATAAAATCCGCTATCTCCCTTTCCAAAGAATCAAAATCAGGTCTGTTATCATCATATTCAGTCAGTTCAAACAAGAGTCGTGTTAAAAGCCTTGTGTTACCGCTTGCAATGCTGTGCAGCAAATCCACAAAAAACTCTCTTACATTTCTGGTAACAAATCCAGTCATGCCAAAATCAATCGGGCATATTACATTATTGTCAATCACAAAAATATTCCCGGGGTGGGGGTCTGCATGGAAAAAACCATTTTCAAACACCTGCTTCATTATGAAATCAGCCCCGCGTTTAGTAATAATCTTTCTATCCAGACCTGCTGCATCAATATCGTCAATCTCAGATATCTTAATTCCTTCAATATATTCCATTGTTAAAACTTTGTCTGTTGATTGATCAGTATAAACTATTGGGATATGGATAGTGTTATCATCTTTAAATTGATCGGCGATCCTTTGAATATTCGCTGCTTCAATGGAATAATCAAGCTCTTTTCCCAAAGATTTTGCAAATTCTTCCAGAATTTTGACAGGTCTGTGAGGAGCGATTTCCTTGATATGCGTTTCCATGAGAGAGGCTAGATGATGCATGATTTGAAGATCAACTTCAATAATCTTTTTTATTCCCGGGCGCTGAATTTTAACAGCAACGCCCTGCCCGTTCTTGAGTATTGCCTTATGCACCTGACCAATGGATGCCGAAGCAAGCGGTTCTTCGTCAATCTTTTTAAAAACATCTTTGCAGGGCTTACCAAATTCTGAAACTATTATTGCTTCAACCTGTTCAAACTCAAAGGGAGGAACTTTGTCCTGAAGTTTTGAAAGCTCTTTTACTAAATCCACAGGAACAAGGTCCGGTCTTGTTGAAACTATCTGCCCTAACTTAATAAATGTAGGACCAAGCTCTTCAAATATCATCCTTATTCTCTCGTTCCCTGAAAGTTTTGCAACTCTTTCTTCCCGGGTTCGGGATATAAGTTTTAAGCCGACTTCAATATACTGCTCAATATTCAACGCATCGATGATATTGCCAAATCCATACCGGAAAATAATTCCAAGAATCTGACGATATCGCATTACATGGCGGTATTTTCTGGTTATACCGCTTATTTCTTTTATACTGAGCATAAAAAATCCCTATTTTTTCGACTGCTCAATTGCTTTAGCAAGCTTATCAATTCTATCTACCAACTTTTTCATTTCTGAATGAGTTGGGACATCAAGCTTTTTTATTACTTTTTTAATCTGTTCTTCGATCTTTGTATCAAGCTTTGTTTTTGTATCATCATATTTTTCATGGAGCTCATCAAAAAACTTTTTTGCCTGTTCCTGATCCATTTCAGATTTTTTTGCAAATTCCTTTGCAAGCTCTCCAATTTCTTTTTTAGACCGCAATGCAAGTCCCACGCCTGTTAAAAAACTTTTTTTCATATATTCCAACATATAATCACCTCCAAAGTTTATTTTGAACCAAAAGATACCTCAGCCATATCTTCAACTGAAGTATCGCCTTCAAAAACTGCATCCATTTTACCCATTGTTGCAGGTATTATTTTATTTATAAAAAACTGCGCTGTCTGAACCTGACCTGCGTAAAAAGCTACATCTTTATTCTTTGGAGCTTTTTCTGCAATTGTTTCTTTTTCAAGACTCCCTGCTTTTTTTAATAATTTTGGCGCTGCAACAGATGCTCTCCAAAGAAGCATCCATGCAACACTTAAATCACCTGTAACTTCTAAAAAAGGATGGGCAAAGGAAAAAACATTTAAAACATTACCTGCTTTTGAACGCTCTTTTATCTCTTCAACAAGTTTTTCAAATTTTACCATGACACGATCAACTTTTTCAGCAAGCACTTCAACACCTTCGATCTTAGCAGCATTTGCAATAGTCTCTTTTATTTTCGATAAATAGTTTTCAAATACTTTGCCGCCCATCATATTAAGCTTTCTTCCCATAAGGTCAATGGCCTGTATTCCATTTGTTCCTTCATAAATCAGGAATATTCTGGAATCTCTCATTAATTGTTCCACAGGGAAATCCTTGGTATAGCCATAACCGCCATACACTTGAACGCCATGGGAACAAACCTCCAGGGCCCTGTCTGTTATATAACCTTTAATAATAGGTGTTAAAACTTCTGCAAGCCCGCTATATTCTGCTTTTTCATTTTCATCCTCAGTGCCGTCTGCAATATCAAGACACTTTGCATTATAGTAAAGCAGGCTTCGCATACCATCTATATAAGCTTTCATGGTGAGCAACTGACGCCTTACATCAGGATGTTCTATTATTCGAACATTTTCATAGCCCCTGTCCTTTCCTGCAAGCATATGTCTTCCCTGTATTCTGCTTTTTGCATAATCAAGGGCATACATATATGATGCTGAAGCTACAGAAAAACCCTGCAATCCAACAAAAGCACGTGCTTCATTCATCATTACAAACATTGCTGACATGCCTTTATTTTCTTCGCCAAGAAGAGTCCCGATGGATTCACCTTTTTGACCCAGGGCAAGAGTAGCGGTCGCATTGCCATGAATCCCCATTTTCTCTTCCAACCCTATGCATTCAACATTATTGAAATCACCAAGGCTGCCATCATCATTGACTCTATATTTTGGAACAAGGAAGAGGGAAATCCCTTTTGTACCGACAGGCGCACCATCAATTCTTGCGAGCACAGGATGGATAATATTCTCAACAAGATCATTATCTCCACTTGATATAAATATCTTTGTTCCTTTTATGGAATAAGTACCATCATCATTTTTTGTTGCAGTAGTTATCAAAGCACCCACATCAGAGCCTGCATCAGACTCTGTTAAAAGCATTGTACCACCCCATTTACCTGAAAACATATTTTCAAGATAAAGCTCTTTTTGTTCTTTGGTTCCAAAAGATTCAACAAGTCTTGCTGCTCCGTGGGTCATGCCGGCATACAGCATAAACGAAGGATTTGCGCCAATCATATATTCGCTTGCTGCCAAAGCCACAGTTTTTGGCATTCCCTGGCCACCCCAGTCAGGATCATCAGTCATGGCAAGCCATTCTCCCTCTTTGAATATCTTATATGCGCGATGAAATGATTCCGGGACTTTTACTGCTCCGTTTTCAAGCGTACAACCTTCTTCGTCACCTAATTTTTGTGTAGGTAAAATCTCTTTGATTGCCAGATTTCGTGCTTCAGTAACTATCAAATCAATAGTTCTCTTATCAAACTCGGCAAACTTTTCATACTCTACTGTCCCAACTTGCTCATGTAATACAAAATCAACATCTCTTCTATCAGAAATAAGTTGTGCCATTGTTGCCCCTTAATTATGTTAAATTTAAAATCATTAATATTATAACTCTTAATTCCTAAAAGAATTAAGCTATAAAGTCAATATTTTTGATTAAGTAATTTTCTTATAGACTCCATACCTCTTTTATGCTAAGCCTTTTCCAATGATTAAAAAGCCAAGATTCTTATCAAAAGAGATATACAAAATCATGTTCTCCTGGAAAATGCTTGCCATGTTTGCTTTTGGGTTTGCTTCAGGATTTCCTTTTTATATTGTAAAAGATGTACTAAAAGCATGGATGACAGATGCCAATGTTGATCTTACAACAATAGGTCTTTTCTCGGCAGTAAGTCTTCCTTACACATTAAAATTTATCTGGTCACCTGCCATGGACAGTATTGTCCCATCTTTTCTTGGCAGACGGCGAGGATGGATACTTATTGCCCAGATCGGTTTAATAATCACCATTGCCATGATGGGGCAATTTGATCCTGCAGAATCTCTTTTATGGATTGCAATAATAGCCCTGAGTATATCTTTTTTCGGAGCAAGTCAGGATATTGCCCTGGATGCTTTTAGAAGAGAATATTTAACCAATGAAGAGCTGGGATTTGGCACTGGGGTTTGGATGAATTCCTGGCGCCTTGGAATGCTTGTTTCTGTCGGAGCCTCCTTTTTTCTTGCTGATAATAACGTTGGATGGTCAAGTATCCATATTATGCTTTCTTTAATGATGTTAATTGGAGTTATGACGACTTTTCTTGTACCGGAACCAAAAATCAATGCCACACCTCCTGTCTCACTTAATGAGGCAATTATTCAACCTTTTGTTGAATTTTTCAGCCGGGACGGTGCTATCATAATTCTGCTCTTTATTCTTTTATATAAAATCGGGGATAATATGGCAGGCGCAATGAACATACCTTTTATACTTAAAATGGGGTTTTCCAAAACAGAATATTTTGTGATTGTCAAAGGGATCGGCATGGCAGGACTCTTTGGAGGTGTATTAGCAGGTGGAGCCATAATGATTCGTCTTGGCATTGCAAAGTCATTGTGGGTCTTTGGGATACTCCAGGCTGTTTCCACAGCTTTTTTTGCTGCCCTTATAATCATTGACCATGACACACAATTATGGATCCATTATAAAAATCATATTTTAGGTGCGATTGTTGCTTTTGAGTTATTTGCAACAGGTTTGGGTACTGCAGCTTATGCAACTTTCATGGCAATTAAAACCAATAAAAAATACACAGCGACTCAATACGCTCTTTTAACAAGCCTGATGGCAGTCCCCGGAACTATTGCTGCCATGGCCACAGGATTTATAGTTGAAACATTTGGCTGGTCCAGTTTTTATTTTATCTGCGCATTTCTTGCAATCCCGGGAATGTTGCTGTTATTCAAACTTGCACCATGGAATGCGACAAATGAAGAATTGGATGTAAATAACCAACATGGATAAAAAAATTCACATAAAACAATGTGAAATCACAGAATTAAAAATTGATGCGATAGTTAATGCTGCCAATAACACTCTTCTTGGAGGAGGCGGTGTTGACGGTGCTATTCATAAAGCTGCCGGCAATAAATTACTGGAAGAATGCAGGACTTTAAATGGCTGTGAAACAGGTGAAACCAAGATAACAAAGGGTTATAACCTTGCTGCAAAACATGTAGTTCATACAGTGGGGCCTGTATGGAAAGGTGGAAATTATAACGAAGAAAAGCTTCTGTCCAAAGCATACAAAAACGTTATGAGGATAGCTAAAAAAAACAATATTAAAACAATTGCATTCCCTAATATAAGCACTGGAGTTTATGGATTCCCCAAAGAACTTGCTGCAAAAATTGCAATTAATGAAGTTAACAAATTCCTAAAAACTGATTCTACAATAGATGAAGTTCTCTTTGTATGTTTCAACAAAGAGAACTATGACATTTATAATACCTTAATTTCAAACTGAATATAAATGATCTAAGACACCATACATTAACTCTGTAACCTGCTGGTTCCCTTCTATTGAGCCTGCGATTCCGTACAATGCGGTTGTTTCAGCTACTTCTCCCTCTTTAGATTTTGCATATTCAATACCATCTTTTAAATCATTTACCCATTTTGCTGCAACACCCGGAACAAATGTCTGGGGCATTGTCACACAAAAATGCATGGCAGGAGGAAGTTGCAGGCAATTAAAGCGCCAATCTCTTGTTTTCATAAAATCATTGACATGATAGACATCAATTTCCTTTGAAAGAAAGCTGATCACAAAGCTTGGATCTCCTATGAGGTCAAGTTCCGGGATATCTTTAACACCTTGCTTCATTTCATCTGCAACATCCATTATGGCTCTTACTGCTTTTAAATATCCTTCTTGCCCAAGATAAATCATGGAAGCCCATGTTGCCGCTGTTAAGCCGCCTGAACGACTGCCTGCTGAAGTGGGAGATGCATATAATCCTCCGGGCCAGTCAGGAATATCAAAATACTGATAGCGCCTGAAATTATTATTTCGATATAAAACAACTGAAGTACCTTTTAAAGCAAAGCCAAACTTATGAGTATCAGCTGACATAGAGGTCAGGCCTTTTAATCTGAAATCAAAAACAGGGATATCATACCCAAGCTTTTCAATCCAGGGCAGAACAAATCCCCCAAGGCACCCGTCAATATGGAATCCAATATCATGTTTTAAAGCAATCTTGGAAAGCTCTTCTAAAGGATCAATAAGTCCATAAGGATAATTACCTGCACTGCCAACTATTGCGATGGTATTTTTATTAATACGTGATTCAACTTCTTTTGGATCAACCCTGAAATCAGGTTCTGAGACAGGGACATGCACCATGTTGATCCCAAAATACTTACCTGCCTTGTCAAAAGCAGGATGTGCAGTATGGGGCATAATTATTTCAGGTAAATCTATGTTCTTTTCAGCTTTTGCCCAGTCACGATAGGTCATCATAGCCATCATAATGCTCTCACTGCCGCCGGAGGTCATTGTACCGCAGACATTATCTTCTGCATTGTGCTCTTTAACTGCATCCCCATTAAGCATCTGTGCTGTCATGGCAATAATGTCACTTTCCATTTTAAACATGCTGGGGCATAAATCAAACTGTATAGTGTTAACGTGGGAAAAAAATGAAAATGCTTTGTTTAAAAATTGAAGGTGGTCTTTACCTGCATGATAAAACGTTCCTGACACCTGACCATTCTTCCATTTTTCATTTTCCTCATCTGCCATGCCTGACAAAACATCAAATATTTCATCTTTAGTCTGCCCTTTTTCAGGAATAGATCTATAATCTTCTAACTTGCCTTTATAAGGTTTAAAAGGATCATCACTCATTTTTTATTATCTTCCTCCTAAAGTTTATTATAGTTTAATGCTCTAAATATCTTTTGATTACGCTTGAACAACTCACGATATTGTTTATACATCTTGTCATAAATTCTTTTGTTAGATGGATTTGGCTTAAATTCTTTTTTAATTTTAGCCAGGCCTGAAATTTCATCCACTGACATATACCCGAGACTGTTAAATGCAAGCATTGCTGCCCCTCTCACTGTGGTATTAAGAGGATCATCAACCTGACGTATTTTAACATTCATAATATCAGCATGAATCTGGGATAAAAGGTCTGACAGCGCGCCTCCTCCTGAAAATCTAAAATTAGTAATCGGCTGATTGATAAATTTTGCAGCAGGTCCCATTGTCCATCTGTTATTGAATGCTAATGCCTCAAAAATAGCCCGTGCCATATGTGTTCTGTCAGTGCCTAAAGAAAGATTCATAAACCCTCCCCTGACATTGGGATCTTCTTTTGGCACAATAGAACCATTCAACCAGGGAAGGAATATTAATCCATTGCTTCCAGGTGGCGCATCTTTTGCCATTTCATTGAAAAGTTCATAGGCATTGTCAGGTTTTTTGCCTGTATTAAACTTATCATCAGGAAAAACAAAATTTTTCAAAAAGAATTCAACACACTTCCCGCCCGCGCCCTGCTCACCCAGTAAATAGTATCTTGAATGAAAAGGACTTGGGATTGATGTCATAAAATGTGTAAGATCAGTTTTCTTAAATGGTATATGGCAAGTCATATAAAGAGATGTACCAATATAAATTATCATCTCATAATCTTTTACTGCTCCACTGCCGATAAGTGATGCATTGGAATCACTTATGCCTGCTACAACTTTTGTTGATCTGTCAAGCCCCAGTTCTTCTGCAACACCAGGATCGATTACACCGACGACTCCATTATTAGGAATAATTTTGGGGAACTTCTCTTTTTCAAGACCTGTAAGATTGAGCAGAGTTTTATTATAATCAGATATTTCCCATTCCCGGTTATCCATAAGCATAAAAGGAGCCATGGTTTTCTGGGTTGCAGTAATCTTACCTGTAAAGCGGGAGGTTAGATAGTCCATAGGCTCAAGGAACTTATATGTTTTCTTGTAAATGTCAGGTCTTTCATTTTTGATAAACAGAACATGACCAAGAGATTCAACCCCGGAGTGTGTAGGTACAAGCCCTGTAAGCCTTATCCATTTGATCAGTTTTAACAGGCTATATCCTTCAACTTTTGGGAAACCGCCTGTTATCTGCCTGTTATAACGCCCTCCCCTGGTATCAAGCCAGTGGATCGCATTCATAAGATGCTCTCCATGCTCATTTACAGGCACAGCAAGACACCATTGAGAATCACAGCTAATTGCAACAATATCTTTTACATTGACAAATGAAGACTTTATCACTTCTTTTATTGCGGATTTTGTCTTTACCCACCATTCATCAGGATTCTGTTCAGCACCACCGTCAGGTAGCATTATTATTTCAATATTATCTTCAGCGATTGCTACAACCTCACCTTTGTCTGACACAAGAGCAACCTTAGGACCACCACTCCCAAGATCAACAGCTAATACATATCGAGATAAATTGTTGCCTGTATTATTATCAATCTTTTCTTTATTCATTATTTAATAATTCCAGGATAAAAATCCAAAAGCAATAATATTCATTATTGCCGGAATAGAATAAATAATGACCAGTGTGATAATTTTATGCTTCATTTTTTTCAAACTGATCACAAGAATTGCTGCACAGTAGAAATGGAAGTAGCCAAAGAAAAATATCAGCCAGATCCCTTTAAAAGAAAGATTCCAGAATGGGTATTCCCAAACCAGATGTCCTCCAATATTGAGCAGGCATTCAATAAAAACTGCAAAAGCTGCATAGCCTACTGCCCAGAACCATTTTTCAGGGATACCCCAAATTTTTTCTATCGTACTTTCAGAAAGGGTATGATAATAGACAATACCTAAAATTAAAAACATGAAAATTATTTCAATATTCCAGCCAACCATAGTGCGAAGAGCAGTGTCACCAGGTGTTGTCCATAATGCTGAACGCTGAGTCAAATACATAACCCAGCCGTTCCAGGTTTCATTGAAAAAATCAACACCAAAGACAGCTAAACCTGCAAAAACAGCATTCCAGTTACCGGTTGTTCTGGCAAGTTTAATTTCTTTTGTATAAATATAAAAAACAATGGAAAGAAGCGGTATAATATACCATTTTACCATTGAAAGGTCCCTTAAACCATTTAAAGCCTGAACAGTTGCTTCAGTCATTGATCCCTCCTGTATGATTGAATGACATTGGATGTTATTCATTAAAAATTAAAAATTTCTAATTTTAAAAAAATGTATTATACTTACATTTTTTAATCAAGGATTGATATATGGATAAAAATCAAAAACCAATTGAACTTATTGCAAGCTGGGATACACTTCAAAGAATTTTCATAAGACCTGAAGATGAAGCCTCCAGAAAGACATTACTAAAGTATATGGAACAGATTCTTTTTGGCCTCCATGATTTTTTAAATACCAATGTTGGAGTTACAGAAGAAATAAGTTTAAAAGAGCTTACAAGAGATTTTAAAAATACTCTTATAAATAAAGACCCTGAAAAAAAACTTACAGACGTTATAACAGATATAATCGATAAAATTGCTCCAAAGGCTGTAAATGTTGCATCCCCTTATTTTATAGGACATATGACATCAGCTATGCCATTTTTTATGGTACATTTGAAAACCATTATTACTGCTCTGAACCAGAATGTTAATAAACTTGAAACATCCAAAATTTTATCTGTTATTGAAAAACAGATCTTAGCTAAGATACACAGGCTTATTTTTAATAAAAAAGAAAACTTTTATCATAAACATGTCCAAAGTATTGATACATCCCTTGGAGCGTTCACAACAGGTGGCACAACTGCCAATCTCACAGCACTCTGGGTTGCAAGAAATAAGCTCTTTTCACCTTACCAGGATTTTGAAGGTATTGAGAACGAGGGAATAGCAAAAACGATGCAAACCTTTTCCTTAGACCGCTTGGTTGTTCTGGTACAGGAACGAGCGCATTTCTCTCTTAAAAAAACCGGAGGGCTTCTTGGAATAGGTAATAAAAATATTATACCAATCCCTGTGGATTCAAAACACAAAATTAACCTAAAGGAACTTGAAAAAGCCATAAAAGAATTATCAAATAACAAAAAAACAAAAATAGCTGCTGTTGTTGGAATAGCTGGCACTACTGAAACCGGACTTGTTGACCCTCTGAATGATATGGCTCAAATATGTAAAGAAAATTCCTTATTTTTCCATGTTGATGCGGCATGGGGAGGGCCTGTCCTGCTCTCGGAAAAATATTCTCACCTTTTAAAAGGCATTGCAAACGCAGACTCTGTTACCATTGACTGTCACAAACAATTTTATATGCCCATGACAAGCGGGATGATATATTTTAAGGACCCTCTTTCCATGGATCAAATCGCCTACCATTCAAACTATGTCAACAGACCCGGGAGTGTGGATATCGGCATTAAAACACTTGAAGGTTCAAGAGAGGCAAATTCTTTGATCCTTGACAGTGCACTGAAAATTATGGGAAGCCGTGGATATGCCCTTCTGATTGATCATGGCATTAAAACAGCCAAAGAATTTGCAAAAGAAATTAAAAAAAGAAAAATCTTTGAGATTATCACAGAACCTGAACTGAATATCCTGACATACAGAATTGTACCTCCTGATTTAAAATCAAAACTGAAGAAAGTGTCTAAAGATCAAAAAGAAAAAATTGAAAACCTTATAAATGATATAAATATTAAAGTTCAAAGAAAACAAAGAGAGCAGGGGAAAAGCTTTGTATCCAGAACCCGATTTAAAATATCAAAATATGACAGAATAGAAAGTGTTGTATTGCGCTGTGTGATTATGAGTCCCATGACAGACATAAATATTCTAAAAGAAATCCTTGATGAACAGGAAGATATCCTTACACGGCTTGATATTAAAATCTAAATATGATTGTTTCAAAGAGCTTTTAGTTAAATTGAAAAAAACATAAAACAGGGGAAATCATAACTTTCAGTGATTTACTCCTGCATTACTCAAGCAGTTGACTCAAATCTCTGTTTATATTATTAATTAAAAATATAAATATTGATGTTAATAAATAATTGTGTAAGGAAAAAAATGGCTAAAAATATTGTTGAAAAAATTGATGATTCAGTAAAGATTGAGACTATTCTTGCAAGTGTATCAGACAAGGCGGGACTTGAAACATTTATCCCCGAACTTTTAAAAATTAATCCTGATCTTACAATCCTTTCTACAGGCGGGACTTATAACAAAATTAAAGAAATTTTAGGGAATAATGCTGATAAATGTCTGCAAAAGGTATCTGATTATACAGGTCAGCCTGAGACCCAGGGCGGTCTTGTTAAAACCCTTGATTTTAAAATTTATCTTGGACTTCTTACAGAGACTTATAACGAATCACATCAAAATGATCTTAGGAGGGTCTCAGGAAAAAAGATTGACATGGTAATAGTAAATCTTTATCCATTTGCTGAGACCATTGCAAAGCCAGATGTAACATGTGAAATGGCAAGGGGAAATATCGACATTGGCGGCCCCACCATGATAAGAGCTGCTGCAAAAAACTATATCAGGGTTGCTTCTGTTGTTGATCCTGAATCTTATTCCTCCATAATTGAGAATATGGAAAAAAATAATGGTTGCTTAACCCTTGAAGATCGTTTTAATCTATCTAAAAAAGCATTTGAACATACAGCTGTGTATGATCAAACAATCGCAGGCTGGCTCGCTGCCAGGACTTTAAATGAAGTACATGACTGCTATAAAACAGGAGAATAAACATGAGTGATGATTTAAAAAAAATGTATAAAACCATAATGGATGATCATTTCACACCACACATGGAAATATCTTTTATTGATAAAGATAAAAAACAGACTCTGTTTTATGAAAAGGTTTCCTGGACAATAGACGGTGTTAATAAAGGCTTGAGATATGGTGAAAACCCAGGACAGGAAGCTGCTTTGTACCGCCCTGTCAATGGTAACCTGATTTTGGGTGACACCCAGACAATCAAACCCGGCAAATACCTTGTATCTGATATTGAACTTTTACAATCAGGGAAACATCCTGGGAAAACAAATCTTACTGATGCTGACAATGCCTTGAATATTTTAAGATATTTTGGCTCAAAACCATGTGCTGTAATTGTAAAACATAACAACCCATGTGGAGTAGCAAGAGCTGATTCCCTTGAAGAAGCATATGCAAAAGCTTACATGGCAGACAGAATTGCAGCTTTTGGCGGATGTATTGCTCTTAACAGATCCCTTGACAAAGCAACTTGTGAGGCAATTTCCAGCCAATATGCAGAAGTTGTTGTGGCTCCTGAATTTGAAGAAGGCGCTTTTGAAATACTCCAGAAAAAGAAAAACTTAAGAGTAATAAAAATTAATAATATTGATAAACTTAACAACTTTATTGGTGAACGTGTACCTGAATTCAAAGCACTCATTGACGGCGGGATTGTTGCCCAATGGTCATTTGCCCCCACAACGATTACAAAAGATGATCTCATCATTGCTACAACAGAGTATAAAGGCAAAGAATACACAGTTGCAAGGAAACCTGATCAAAAAGAATATGAAGACATGCTCTTTGGATGGCTTGTGGAATCAGGTATTTCTTCAAACTCTGTTATTTATGTGAAAGACAATGTTACTGTGGGAATTGGAACAGGAGAGCAGGACAGAGTCGGCGTAGCTGAAATAGCAGTTGATAAAGCATATAGAAAACTTATGGATCGCTATTCATTTGAACGATACGACACACCACTTGCTCTACTTGAAGATCAGGACAAACTTAAAGAAATAGAAAACGATGTTAAAAATGAAAAGGGCGGACTTATTGGTGCCACAATGGTAAGTGACGCATTCTTTCCTTTTAGAGACGGTATTGATGTAGGACTTGAGCAGGGAGTAAAAGCAGTTGTTCAGCCTGGCGGGTCATTAAACGATTATCAATCTATTGAAGCCTGTAACGAAAATAATGCTACTATGGTTTATACTTCCCAGAGGAGCTTCAAGCATTAGACAAATAAAGAAACCTGATCACGCCGGGCATTTACATGCTGTATTGTGACCCGTACAAGGTCACCCGGCATCATGCTATAACCACCTGAAGGGAGTCTTGACTCCAGCATAAAATCTTTTAAAAGGACTATACAAAAGTCCTTGTGAGATTCAATGACAAGCGCTTCAAATTCTTTGCCCTGCATTGTTTCAAGATATTTCAGAATCCAGTATCTGCGTCGTATTGACTGGAGCTTGTTTGCATTAGAAACAGGTAATATAAGATTCTGAAGAATCTGCTCAACCTCATCCTTTGAATAAGGGTCTTCATACCCCAGAATTCCCCTGATCTGCCTCTGTGTTAAAAGATCATAATATTTTCTTATGGGGGAAGTAGCTGTTACATAAGCCTTTACGCCAAGCCCGGAATGAGGCGCAGGGTCAGCGCTGACAACAGCCCGGGAAAGTTTCCTCCTCTGCATGATATTTGTGTAAAGAGACGTTTCTATTCCTTTAAAAAGCCGTTCTCTTGGCTCAACTTGCGACCTGAATGCAGCATGAGTGTTGTGGTCAGCAAGAAATTCTGCCATAAGTGAATTGGCAAGAATCATAAATTCAGACACAAGCATTCTTGAAGGGTTTTCCCTGTCAATTTTGACAAGCTTAATTTCACCGGTCTCTTCAATCCATATATTGATTTCAGGAAGAGTTATCTGTACGGCACCTGATTTAAACCTCTTTTCTCTCAGGGTTGTAGCCATTTTGAAAAGAGTTGTTATAGGCTCTTCTTTGCCATTTGAGAGATTTGCTTCCGAATATGACATCTGCCGTTCTACTTTAATAATTCCAGGCAAAATCTCATAATCAATAATTTCAAAAAACCTGCTCAACCTGACATGCGTTGTAATGGTAGGTCTTATTTCTCCCTGTCTCAAGCTGCATAAATCTTCAGAAAGTTGAGGAGGAATCATGGAAATTTTATCATCAGGCATATAGATTGAGCTTCCTTTTCCCATGGCAGCAAAATCTATTTTTGTACCTGCTTTTATATAAAACGCCAGATCAATTATATGAACATAAAGATCATAGCCATTTTCATTCTTCTCAAAACTTATTGCATCATCAAAATCAAGGGTGGACTGACCATCTATGGTAATAACAGTCTGGTTTGTAAAATCTATTCTTTTTGAATCTTTTTCAAGATCCTCTAAACGTGGAGCAAGTGCCTCCACCTCTTTTAATACTGATTCAGAAAATCCTGTTTCAATATCCATCCTTAGAAGGTCAATATTTTCATCCTTATTCCAGACGCCTGCCCTGACAAGGATATTAAATATTTGATCAGGAATTTTTAAATCTGCTTTTGCAATCATAGCTTTTGCAACAGCAGCGCTACTGCTTTCTTTTTCCAGAAGATAATACCCTTTAAGGATATTCAATATTTCTTTATCAGCATTCTCGATTTTGTCGTCTTGATCATCTAATACTGACTTTATAAAAGCAGCACCTCTTTCAATTAGAATATTTTTTCTGCTCTCTTCTTTTATTTGTTGTTTTTTGATTTCAAGTTGTTCTGGTGAATAAGGTGTAAGTCCTGTTTTTCTAAATTTAAAATATAACCTGTCTTTAAAAAATGCTCTGATCACTGCTGATTCATAATCTGAAACCAATGGAGGGTCAAAACAGAAACTGGTCATAGTGGGAATATCAATTTCTTCTTCTTCTTCACAAAGGACTTCCCAGATTTCAGAAATATCAATTTTTTTAGAAAGTTCTTTTCTAATTTGTGTTATTTTTTGTAATTTTGTTATAAGAGAATCTCTTGCGAGTGAGGAATCAAGCGTATCTTCAGACATATGGGAGAGTCTTTTCTCAGAGAATGCAATCTCCCTGTTATTTTCATTAAGTAACCTTAAGCGATTGTTTTTCACTTCTAATATTACTGCTGAAATAACTCTTTGCTGCTCTATATACTCTACAATACTTCCAATTCTCATGAGAGGCCACTTTAACAGGAAGGCGTTCCAAAGTCAATAAAACTCACAATGATCTTCTTGAAAAAAATGTATAATTAAACTAAATTTAATATATGACAAAGAAAAATAAAAACAAAATACGGGTTATAGATTCTAATCAGGACTTATATGATCTCTTTAGTGACAAACCAAAAAAAATAACTGAAGAATCAATACAGGTTAATGAATATATATCTAAATCCACATCTGAGTCTGATGCTCTGCCCGAACCTGAGGCTGAACTGTCTGATAAAGAGTTTGCAGAGCTTTTGGACAATTCTCTTAAAGGGAAAAGCATGGACAAAATGATGCAGGAGAAAAAGGATAGAGGTGGGCCTAAAAAAGTCCCTTTAAGCAAAAGGCTTAAAAGATATCCTCCACCCGAGTTAAAACTTGATCTTCATGGCTTTACTGGCGACGGCGCCACCCTTAAAGCTGATTCATTCATCAGAACAGCCTTTAGAAATCAACTCTTTACTTTAAAAATCGTTGTTGGCAAGGGAATACATTCTGATTTTGGTGCTGTACTGCCGGGTGTTGTTGAAGATCTGCTTTTAAAATTAAAGAATGAAGGTATTGTCCTGCATTTTGCCTGGGAAAAGAAAAAAAAGGCCAAAAGCGGAGCCATCATAGTTTATTTAAACCAATTTAACGATTAAGCTGATATTTCCTGACGGCCTTATTATGTTCTTTAATTGTTTTTGAAAACTTATGAGTTGTATCTTTTTTTGAAACAAAAAATATAAAATCTGTTTTTGCAGGATAAAGAGCTGCCTGAATTGACATCTTACCGGGATTTGCAATCGGGCCCGGAGGAAGAGCTTTGATTTTATAGGTGTTATACGGCGTCCAAGTCCTGAGATCTTTTCTTGTAATATTACCGTTAAAATCTTTAATCCCATAAATAACTGTGGGGTCGCTTTCAAGCCGCATTCCTTTTCTCAGTCTGTTATGAAAAACCGATGAAATTATTGGTCTCTCTTTTGCAGTCCCTGTTTCTTTTTCAATAATAGAAGCCAATGTAACAATCTCATGTATGGTAAACCCCATATCAATGGTTTGCTTTTTAAATTGTTCAGTATAAATGCTATTAAAAGCTGTCACCATTGTATTAATTATCTGTTTCTGCGACATATTTTTAGGAAAAAAATAGGTCTCAGGGTAAAGATAACCTTCAAGAGTGGATTGACTAATGCCCAATGAACCTGCAAATGTTTTACTCTCAGCTAAAAGAATGAAATCCCCGGTTGTACCAAACCCGGCTTTTTCTACAAGCTGTGCAATCTCCTTAATATTCAAACCTTCAGGTAAAGTCAGCTTATAAAGTTTCACAGTCCCTTTTGTTAAAATGGAAAGAATCTGTAAAGGAGTTTTTGATGCTGAAAGCATATACTCACCGGCTTTAAGTTTCTTAGCTGATTCCTGATAACGAACTATAATTTTGAAAAAAAAGCTGTTTTTAATAATGCCTTTTTTTTGAAGATTATCTGATATCTCTGAAAGGTTTTGCCCTGATTTTATATTAACCTTTATAGCCTGCCCGGCAGGATCACAGGGAGTACTTGAAAATTTGGAGATTTTCTGAAAAAAAACAAAAGAGGCAATAAGTACACCAAGGAATACAATGCCGGCAAAACGTACAATTCTTTTAAAATTCAACATTTTATAACAAATTTTCCTTATTACTGATAAAATCTGTTTTTAAAATATGTAAAATAGTTTAAAACTATATTATTGTCAAAGTAAATAAAAAGATCAACCAAGGAAAAAAAATGAAAAAAGACGAATATAAAGGATTTGAACAGGGTCCCATCAGGCCCCCCAGCGAGGCTTCGAGTTTATTGCTGAGAATCACAAGAAACTGTCCATGGAATAAATGTACTTTTTGCAGCATCTATAAAAGCAGAGAATTCTCTTTAAGATCTCTTGAAAATATAATCAAAGATATTGATTTGCTCCATACATACCTTGAAGGAATAAAAAAAACCATAGATGGTACTACAGGTTTTGATGAAAAAAAAATAAATGCACTTTTTGAAACATTTGATATAAAAGAGAGAGCAACATTTAATACTGCTCTTCATTGGTATTCCACGGGCATGGGCTCTATATTTTTACAGGATGCCAACTCTCTTATTATGAAACCTGATGATCTTGTAACAATCTTAAACCACATCAGAAATCGATTTCCCATGGCAAAAAGAATAACGTCCTATGCAAGGTCCCATACAATAGCAAGAATCAGTACCGAAAACATGAAAAAATTTGCTGCTGCCGGACTTAACCGAATCCACATAGGTATGGAATCAGGGTCTGATAAAATATTAAAGAGGATTAAAAAAGGTGTGGATAAGGCAGGTCACATAAAAGCAGGCCTCAGAGTAAAGGAAGCAGGGATTGAGCTATCAGAATATGTAATGCCGGGACTTGGCGGAGTTGAGCTCTCTATTGAAAATGCTTTGGAAACAGCCGAGGCCTTAAATATGATAAACCCTGACTTTATCAGAATAAGATCCCTTGCTTTACCACCAAGAGCTCCCCTTGCTCTGGAATGGGAAAATGGCAAATTTGAAAAATGCACTGATCTCATGATGGCAAAAGAGTTAAAACTATTTCTTGAAAATCTATATAACATTGATTCATACATCAAAAGTGATCATATCTTAAATTTAATTGAAACCATTGACGGCAAAATGCCCGAAGACAAAAAAAAGCTGATTAGCATTATGGACTCATTTCTTGATATGGAGCCTGAACAGCAGGTTCAATATCAAATTGGAAGGAGAATGGGTCTTTTCAGGGGTCCTGATGACATGAAGAATGCTGCGCTGCTCAGCCAGGTCAGGCAAACCTGTGAATCACACGGCATCACTCCAGATAATGTTGATGTTGTAATAGATGATTTGATGAAACGTTTTGTCTGATCAAAATTTATCTGAAAAAAAAGGGTGCTATATTCATATACCCTTTTGTCTAAAAAAATGCGCCTATTGTGATTTTTATTCTGTTGAGACCCTATCCCTGCAATCAGACTACACAAAAGCTCTGATCAATGAAATCAAGCTTAAATCACGAACAGAGTCTGAATCAGACTCTGCACCAGATCATGCGATTGACACCATCTATTTTGGTGGCGGCACTCCTTCCACTCTCCCGTTAAATTTGACTGAACAAATATTATCAAGCGTTTACAAAAACTTTAAAATAAGCACAAATCCTGAAATCACTATGGAAGTCAATCCCGGCACAATTGACAAAGAGTATGTTTCAGGCTTAAAAGCCATGGGGGTTAACAGACTCAACATTGGAGTTCAGTCATTTCAAGATAGAACATTAAAATTCCTAGGAAGAATTCATTCTGCAAAACAAGGTAAAAAAGCTATTGGACTTTCCAGGGATGCAGGATTTGAAAACATTGGCATTGACTTAATATACGGCATTCCCGATCAGGATGAAAAAAACTGGATTCAAGACTTAACTAAGGCTATCTCATACAAACTTGAGCATCTTTCATGCTATATGCTGACA
>JAIOSM010000423.1 GCA_021107575.1 Desulfobacteraceae bacterium
GATCCATGAACAACATTTTTTTCAATATCTGTTGCAAAATCTTTTCTGATAGTACCTGTTTCTGCTTCTTCAAAATTGGTTGCACCCATGAGTTTACGGTTTCTGGCTATAACATCATCACCTTCTAAAACCATCACTACAATAGGTCCTGATGTCATAAAATCAGTTAAACTACTAAAAAAGGGACGTTCCTTATGGACAGCATAAAAACCTTGTGCTTCTTTTTTTGAAAGCTTGATCATCTTTATTGCTGCAATATTAATATCATTATCTTGAAAACGCTTGATAACTTCTCCAATAATATTTTTTTTAACCCCGTCTGGCTTGATTATTGATAATGTTTTTTCCATTTGTCTTCCTTTTTTAAAATTAAAATTGGGTTGCTAAATAGCATAGAAAAGTACTATAAGTCAATTTTTGAGTTTCTTTATCTATTTTAATACTGTTTAAGAGTATATAAATAATGTCAATTTTTAAAATAGCTGTTACCGGCTCAGCAGGCTCCGGGAAAAGCCTTGTTTGTAATCGATTCTCTGAGCTGGGTCTTATAATGTTTGATTGTGATATAATTGCAAGACAGGTTGTTGAGCCGGGAGAGCAGGCTTATAGTGATATTATAGATTTTTTTGGTAGAGAAATTACTTTTGCTGATGGCAGTTTAAACAGATTGGAATTAAGAAAAATTATTGCCAATGATGTGAATATGCGCAAAGGTTTGGAAAAGATAGTTCATCCGGCAATATTAAATGATCTTTTTTTAAAAATTGAGAAAGCTGAAGCAGCAGGAGAGAAAGCTGTAGTTGTAGAGATTCCTCTTTTATTTGAACTGAATTTAATGGCCAAGTTCGATTTTATTGTTGCTGTTGCAGGACAAGACAAAGACCTTGTGACACGGATAGTAAAGAGAGATAAGGTCTCCCAAAAAGATGCTCAAGACATTCTAACCATACAGCTTTCTCAAAAAGAAAAAATTGAAAGATCAGACGTTGTGATTTGGAATACTTCTGGAATAAGCGCATTAAAAAGCTCTGTTGACACACTTTATAAAAAAATAAAAAAAGAATACTTGACATAAATTTTTAGGTGATGTACTTTTTGTGTAAGTTTAAGAATATGCTAAGTATCTGAAGATTTATTCATGCCAAACTAAACAATTATTTAAATAATCTATAAGGTATTCTTCAAATCAATCTGTAAAATATCATTAAAACTAATTATGGAGTATTCATGAATGTAGAAGCGTTAAAGCGAATGAAGATCAGTGAGCTTAACAAGCTGGCAAAAGATTATAAAATCAGCGGAACCGGTGGATTAAAAAAACAAGAATTGATTTTTGCTATACTCCAGGCGACTATTGAAGATAGTGGTAAAATTTATGGAGAAGGAACTCTTGAGATACTTCCTGATGGGTTTGGTTTTTTAAGAGCTCCTGGTTACAATTACCTTCCAGGGCCAGATAATATTTACGTCTCCCCGTCTCAAATCCGAAGGTTCAACCTTAGAACCGGTGATACTATATCAGGACAGGTAAGGCAACCCAAAGATTCTGAACGTTATTTTGCGTTGTTAAAAGTTGAAGCGGTTAATTTTGAAAACCCTGAGCTTGCCGGAGAGACTATTCTTTTTGACAATCTTACACCATTATATCCTCAAAAAAAAATGGAGTTGGTATATGAGCCTGATAATTATTCAATAAGAATAATAGATTTGATGTCACCTATAGGGTTTGGGCAGCGTGGATTGATTGTTTCTCCGCCAAAAGCTGGTAAGACAATGCTTTTACAGAACATTGCAAACAGCATGGTCAAAGCGCACAGTGATATTATTCCCATGATTCTGCTCATAGATGAAAGGCCTGAAGAGGTTACTGATATGGAGCGGAGCGTTGACGCTGAAGTTGTGAGTTCGACATTTGATGAGCCTTCTGAAAGGCATGTCCAAGTTGCTGAAATGGTTATTGAAAAAGCCAAAAGAATTGTTGAACAGGGACATGATGTTGTAATCCTTTTAGATAGCATAACCCGTCTTGCCAGAGCATATAATTCTGTGATGCCACCTTCTGGAAAAATACTGTCTGGTGGTGTAGACTCCAATGCTCTTGATCGGCCAAAAAGATTTTTTGGTGCAGCAAGGAATATTGAAGACGGTGGAAGTCTGACTATCATTGCCACGGCTTTGGTCGAAACAGGAAGCCGCATGGATGAAGTTATTTTTGAAGAATTCAAGGGTACAGGTAATATGGAGCTTGTTTTAGATAGAAAGCTTTCAAACAAACGGGTTTTCCCAGCTATTGATATTAACAGAACCGGTACAAGAAAAGAAGAATTGCTTTTAGAACCAATGGTACTTCAACGGACTTATATACTTAGAAAATTGCTGTCAAGTTTAAATTCCATTGATAGTATGCAGTTTTTACTTGAAAAAATGGAAGGAACAAAGGATAATAGAGAGTTTTTAGAGTTAATGAATTCATAAAATACTGTTTAGATAAATAATAGTTAGAATTTTAAAGGAGTTTAAAAGAAGATGAAGAAAGATATACACCCGGGTTATCATCAGACTACTGCTACATGTGCATGTGGTAAAACATTTGATGTGGGTTCCACAAAAGAGAATATTAAAGTAGAAATTTGTTCAGCCTGTCATCCATTTTTTACAGGGAAACAGAAACTCATTGATACTGCTGGAAGAATAGATCGTTTTAAGAAAAAATATGCTGGATTTGACGCTGCCAAGCTTGTTTAGAAAAGTTATTTCTGTTTATTAAGATAGATGCATTTTGATTCGAGAATTTTAGAGCAAAAACTGGACAACCTATTGGATCTCAAGGTGGATTCTAAAGAATTTTTTCTTTAGAATCCTTTTTAAATTTTTATTATGATAGATAAACTCAGAGGCATAGAAGATCGTTTTATAAAGCTTGAAAAGCTTTTAAGTGACCCGGCTGTTATCAATGATCAAAAAAAATACCAAGATCATTTAAAAGAGCATGGCGAACTTAACAAGATTGTTTCAGTTTTTAGAAAATATAGAAACTTTCTTACCGAGCTTGATGATACAAAAGAACTTTTAAAGGATCCGGATCCTGAAATGCAGTCCATGGCAAAGGCTGAAGCTGTTTCTCTTAAAGAAAATATTGAGAAAGCCGAGTCTGAAATCAAGATACTTCTTATGCCAAAAGATCCTAATGACCAGAAGGATGTAGTTCTTGAAATACGTGCAGGGACAGGTGGTGAAGAGGCTGGTCTTTTTGCAGGAGATCTTTTTAGAATGTATTCAAGATATGCAGAATCTAAATCTTGGCAAATTGAGATTATTGAAAAGAATAATTCTGCCTCTGGTGGATTTAAAGAAGTGGTTTCCTTGATCAGTGGTAAAAACGTCTATAGCGCATTTAAGTATGAAAGTGGCATACATCGTGTCCAAAGGGTACCGGAAACAGAAACCCAGGGGAGAGTTCATACTTCTGCTGTCACTGTTGCTGTGCTTCCTGAAGCAGAAGATGTAGACATAGATATTAACCCAGCTGATATAAAAGTTGATGTATTCCGGGCATCTGGCCCTGGTGGGCAGTCTGTAAATACAACTGATTCTGCTGTACGAGTTACCCATGTCCCAACCGGGGTTGTTGCAACCTGTCAGGATGAAAAATCACAGCTAAAGAACAAAACAAAAGCAATGGGTGTTTTAAAATCCCGTCTTTTTGATGCAAAACTTCGGGAACAGGAAGCAAAACGTGCAGCTGATCGGAAAGACCAGGTCGGATCAGGGGATAGAAGTGGAAGAATAAGAACATATAATTTTCCCCAGGGAAGAATGACCGATCATCGTATAGGGCTGACATTGTACAAACTGGATAGTATTATGGAAGGGTATATTGATCCTATCATAGATGAATTAAGAACTCATTATCAAGCACAGGCATTGCAGGCAATTGAGTGATTGGATAATTTCTAAAGTTATTTCATGGTCAGAATCTTATTTTCGATCAAACTCCATAGATAATCCTCGACTTACAGCTGAAATTCTTCTTGGTTTCAGTCTTGATATTAAAAGAATAGAATTATACCTCCAGCATGACCGCCCTTTGAATAAAGATGAGCTTGATTTTTATAAACAACTTATAAAACGTAGAATCAACAGAGAACCTGTGGCGTATATCACAGGCAGAAAAGGGTTTTACAACTCAGAATTTTTAACACCACCCAATGTGCTTATCCCTCGCCCTGATACTGAAACTTTAGTAGAAAATATATTAACATATCTTAAACCAACTGATAGTAAGGTAAAACCAAAAAAAATACTTGAACTTGGTGCAGGCTCCGGCGCAATTATTATTTCTCTTGCTGATTTATTTCCTGAGCATTTGTATTTTGCAAATGATTTGTCCTGGGAAGCTATTAAAACTGTTAAATATAATTCAAAACAAATTCTTGATAACATAAAAAAAATTAATTTGTTCCAGACTTCATGGTTCGATGCAATTAAAAGAAGTCCTTTGTTTGATATCATTATTTCCAATCCTCCATATATCAAGGCTTCAGAAATTGAAACTCTTGCAGAAGAGATAAAGAATTTTGAACCTATATCGGCATTGGATGGCGGAGAAGATGGCTTGGAATGTTTAAATGAAATTATAGTCAATTGTTCTGATTATCTTTTGCCCGGAGGCACATTATTACTTGAAATGGGGTTTGACCAAAAAGAAGGTGTCAATGATATTGTCAAAACTTGCCCAGATTTAGAGCAAGCTGAGTTTGAAAAAGATTTAGCCGGTCATTTGCGCGTCGCAATTATTAAAAAAAGATTGTCAACAAGCAAATAGTTTGATATATAAAGTAGGATTTGTATTTATAACTCACACTCTTTGACTTAATGTCAGGTGCTTTTAAAAAAGTCGGTATTAGGGATGACAGGAGTGGTGGAAAAACCATTATTTTAAATTAGGAGTAAGAATGGGTCACATTACAGTTAAAGAACTATTGCAGGCGGGTGTCCACTTCGGACATCAAACAAGGCGTTGGAATCCAAAGATGAAGAGATATATTTTTGGAGCAAGAAACGGGATTTA
>JAIOSM010000004.1 GCA_021107575.1 Desulfobacteraceae bacterium
ATGGAAATTATCAATATATTCTTTATGAATCTCTTCCGGGTTAAAATGTTTAAACTTTTCCGGGAAAAACCATTTTGCCATATAACCTGTTCCGATTACAGCTCTTGGCCCTGCCCAGATTTCATTTGTTATTATATGAACTCTATTCTGCTTTACAGCCTTAATATGATTCCAGGCAAGGCGCGCCATGATTTCTTCCTGCATTTTTTTTAAACCAACCTGTCTGTTTTTGGTCTTGTTATCTGTTTTAATGTTTTTGGGTTTGATGTTATAGGAACCACGGGTGGCTACTTTAATAATCACATCCGGATTGTTTTTTAAAATCCATTCACAGGTTATTTCCGGATAAGGTATTGAAAGATCACTTGCAATATTATTACCACCCGCAAGAGTGCACATCTTATCCCCGCCTGAGCCGGGGCCTGCTGTATGATGTCTGGAATCGCCCTCAATATAGACGTAAGGAGGATCTTTAATTCCTTTTAATTCTTTTTGCAAAAACCGAAGCCTGCTCTGATGCCAGTTTATAAGAGCTTCTGCCTGCTTTGTTTTTCCTAAGACCAAACCAAGCGTGTTTATTTCCTGTTCTAAAGTTTCTATTTTGAAAAAATTAAGCCGGACTACTTTGATGCCAAATGGTTTAAGTTTTTTTTCAAGATTTTTACCCGGAGATCGTGCATAACATAATACAATATCAGGTTTCAACTCAGCCAAAAGTTCGTAATTAACTTCTCTCCAGTCTCCGACTTTTGGTTTTTTCTTTAATTTAGCTTCAAAAAGAGCTTCCCTTGAAACACCGGTAAATACGCCTGTTACAAGATCGTCTGCTCTAAGAGCACATACAATCTCCAAAGCATCAGAAGTTAAGACAACTATTCTTTTAACCGGCAATTTTACTTGTATAAAGTTTCCATTGGCATCTCGAATTTTAATAATTTTTGTCTGGTCAGATGTCTGACCCTGACCAGACATTGCTGTGCCTGAAACAGCCAGGCACAACAACAACATAAAAACATATGTCAAACTAAAATCTGTTTTTGTAATAAAAGATGTCATATTAAAAACTTATTGTAATCCCTGCTTCAATATATCTGCCGTCTGTCGGATAATACAGGTGAGCAGGAGTACCATCTGCATTTCTTTTTCCTGTCTCATTAAACATACTTTCAGATTCTTTATTAAAAAGATTTCTTCCGAGAATCCAGAATTTATAATTATTCCGTGTAAAGGATAGCATTGTGTCAAAAGTAACATAGCTATCTGTTTTATAACGATTCAGCACATCAATATGGCGCGCACCAACATAATTTACATCATTACTGAGTTTGAAATAATCCCAAAAATAAAAATCAAGACCAAAAGATGCTGTATATTCAGGAATCTGGGGAACTTTTTTACCGGATATGTCAATATTCTGCCTGGTATCAGCAGCCGGAGTTGCACCCCATACATACGCTCTAAAGGTTGCATCATCCCATTCTACATCCTGCCATGCTCCTAAAAGGCGATAGCCCATATATGAACTGATTCGTCCTGAGGCTTCTATTTCAATTCCTTTATGTTCTGCCTTTCCAACATTTTGATAGCCTTTCCAGGTATTCACATCATAAAGCGAGAGATATTTGTCCTCTGTTTCCATATAATAGCCTGCAAGAGCCAAACTCAACTTTGAATTAAAATAATGTTTGTACCCAAGTTCAAAAGTGAGGTATTCTTCAGGTTTCAAATCTTCAGGTCTGTTCTCGGCATCACCATATTGCATGGCATAGTTGTAATAGATAAGAACAGGATACCAGTATGATCGTGACACTGAGGTGTAAATTGTTGAATCCGGACAAGGATGCCAGGCTGGTGTCAGCTTCCAGCTATAGTCTGTATCCTCGTTGCTGACCTGTTTTGGCTGTGCACTTTTAACATCATATTTAACATTATCAAACCGTAAATCCAGGTTAAGTTCCCATTCTTCTCCAAAAAGGAATTCGTTACTTGTGAAAAACCCAAACCTCTCTTTTTGTGTATCCAAATCACCTTTGGCAATAGCAGTAAGCTGTGAAGCTGAGTTAGGAGTGGGCGACCATGGGTATGATTTTTTTTGATCAAAGTTAGTCTTTTCAAAATCAACACCAAAAGCAGGGGTGTAGGCAATCTTATCAAAATCAAAATAATATCCTCCAAAGAGGCGCGCCAACAGCCTTTTTTGATCTCTATCCTCTCTGTAGTCATAGTAGGAGCTGGCCTTATTATAGGCAGGGTTTAGCCTGTTTTTCAGGTAGTCATAAACATGATCTGTATCATCATAAGAAATAAAACCGGTTAAAAAAGAATTCTCTCCACTATGTGAGAGCTTGAGACTTTGCGAGAAGCTTTCATCACTGTTTTCCCGATAATGAATCAATGTGTCATTAGTTGCTGAGGTGGGAAATACAGAATCATTTCGAAAGTTATCAATTTGCCACTTTGTCCTGCCATAGATCGTATCATAATCTACTTCGTGCCAAGCTATATTATAGTTAATATTTGTTGATTCTGAAAAACAATATCCTATATCCGCGCGTACAGACTCTCGTTTTTTATTATCATTTACATATCCATCTGTAGTCAGAAAAGAGGCTCCGAGGGCATAGTTCCAGTTATTAATCCCACCGCTTATACCGGCAGATCCTTCCCAGGTATTCCATGAACCATAGGTGGTTGAAATCCTGGTTTCAGGGGATTTGTTTTTCCCCTTTTTTGTAATTATATTAATGACACCACGTGCAGCATCAGGGCCATAGACAATGCTCCCTGATGAGCGTAAGACTTCGATGATTTCAATATCAGAGACAGGAATGGCATCATACTCTGTATATCCACTGATCCCTGAATTTGCAGGAACACCATTTATAAGCACCAGAACGCCTGAAGACTGGGAGCTTCGATTCCCTCTGATTGTTATATAATCTCTGGTGGAATCTTCATGTAACACACCTGGTATATTTTCAATAATCTGGGCAACAGTTTTTGCTCCCATTTCCTGGATCTCATCAGCAGTGATAAGACTGATACTGGCGGGAGTTGCTACAAGCTTTCTGTCTTCTACATGCGCTGTAACTACAATTTCCTGTAGTTTAATAACTTCCTGAGGACAATCTGCCCAGGTAGAATTATTAAAAATCAACCCGGCTATTACTAATGCAAAAATAATAAAATTTCTTTCCCCTGTCATTTTTCTTTTTCCTTTTCTTATATCTTAGCTATTAATAGAATATCCCGCACTGCTTAAAAACAAAAAAGCCATGAAGGCAAACAGAACTTCTGTCAGCCTTCATGGCTTAAATTTATTATTTTCTTTTAGTACTCTTTGCCAGAATCTTCTGACAATTTACTAATAGTTACAGTGACATCTTCTCGATGTTATTTGTTGCAATCTATTAATATAGATACAATGATAGTGAGATGCATCTATCTGCCAGTGTTAATACAATGACAGATTTAACCTGTCAAGTTTAATTTAAAACTTTCTGTACTCTAATTAAAGGTACCTTTGATTTAGCATCTGCTTTTTTAAATAGATCAAAGACATCCATTTTGAACCTCAATATCAGTATTCTTTTTCATCAGAAAAATTTTGTTGACACTCCCTGATTATTTTGACTATATTGATGCTAAAGCAAACAGAACTCAACCCTGTCTTCCATCAGCATGCTACCTCAATTTCAAACCTGTCTCTCTTTTTTTGGATATTTATTTTTTTTTGAACCAAAATCGATTTCATGCAACTTATATACACAGACAACCATTAATTATAAGGAGGGTTTAAAATGTCAAAATCTTTAAAAATAAGATGGGCCCGAATAAGCATTGCACTGTCGATAATAATGCTCATGGTTTTTTTATTCAGCGGCAACGGTATTGCTGCCAATGTGATTACTGCAAATCTTAATATCACACCTTCAGCAAATGTAAGCCCGGGGACCCAACTGAATTTCAAGGGGAGTATCTTTAACAATCCCGCCTTTAGCCATCCTCCCGGAACCAGACTAAGATGTTGGGTAGTTCAACCTGATTTCACTCGTGTCACCGAGCCTGTTGATATAGATTATCCACTGCCAGGGCAGTTGGTCACAATCGCCTTTACGGATAAATTTACAATACCCTCAAACGCTAAGCATGGTAAATTGTATAATTTTTATCTTGTCTATGGCATCTACTACCCAATCAGTGCAAAATCTTCTGTTACAGTCACTATTAAAAAACTCCAAATAAGCCAAAACAAGGTATTGATACCAATAACAAAAAAACCGAAAATCGTCGTTAAAAATTTTGCTTATTCACCAGCACCGCTTAAAGAAGGCGCCCATATTAATATGTATATTGTCTTTGAAAACAAGGGATTAGGAAAGAGCGATATTAACGCAAAATATCAAATCAGATGTGATATTTTACAAGGCGGTGGACCTTTGAAAAAATGCCCTGTACCTTCTACTGAAAGGGCCTTTGGCAAAGTAATTCTACCGGGACAAACCCATTCCGCCAGCCTGCTGTGTGCTACGCCGGCTGAAGCCCGACAATATAAAATTTCTATAATAATCTCTGGGGCAACTGGGCGACCTTATAGCGTGATGCTTAATGTTGCAAAAAAAACTAACTCAAAATTTCAAAAAACTCTACCTGAACCACCTCGTAAGGTCAAACAATAATCGACTATTGGGTCGCCCGGGCAATTGCAACAAACAATTGCCCGGGATCTCATTTTTATTAATATTTATCTTTAATAAAGGCTAAAGATTCATCAATGGCATCCAAGGTCAGTTCCAGATATTCCTGGGTATGGCGATAGCTGATATAATCGTGGTGAAAAGGAGTAAAAAAGTACCATTTTCTAATAAGTTGTGTATAATAATACTTTCGTTTACCTTTGTATGCGCCTGTTTCTTCCTTTTTAAAGGTGACATAAAACAT
>JAIOSM010000514.1 GCA_021107575.1 Desulfobacteraceae bacterium
ATCCTTTAATATGAACAATTATCAAAAGAATTAAAGATGCTAACGCAACCCGGCATAAGACAATTGTTAATGGTGTTACTTCTTTTAGAGCCACTTCAACAAAGAAAAAGGAGGCGCCCCAAATAATGGATAGAATGATTATAAGGCCCCATTCTTTAATTCCCATGAGCTGGTTGGTATGATTCTGAATCAAGGTATTGTGCTCCTTAAGGGCAAGGCTCTATTGAAGAGGTGTATTGGTGTAAAAAAGGATTGAGTAAATTCTATATTCTTTTTCTTAATTTTTTTTCAAGCATCTCTACTCTGTCTTCAAGTGTAATTAAATATTTTTCTATTGATTCAATATATTGTGAAAAGGAATATGTGATTCCCATCTCCAGAGTCCTTTGCTCGACTCTTTTTCTTATGTCTTCTTCTGTTTCCTTGTTTTTTTCTGTGAGTGTAGGCATAATTCCTCCAAGCTCCCTGTTTTGTGTATATTAATTCATACAGAATATATAGAAAAAATCAAGGATTAAAAATCAATACTTCCCGGAGTCCTTGGAAAAGGCACAACATCTCTGATATTGCTTATGCCGGTTATAAGCATTAGAAGACGCTCAAAACCCATGCCAAAGCCTGCATGCGGGACAGAACCAAATTTTCTTGAATCAAGGTACCACCAGTACATATCTTTTGGAAGATTCATTTCTTTCATTCTTTTTTCTAAGAAATCAAGGCGCTCTTCTCTTTGACTTCCGCCGATTATTTCACCAATTCTCGGGACTAAAAGATCTACTGCTGCAACAGTCTTCCCATCATCATTCATACGCATATAAAAGGGCTTAATATCTTTTGGATAGTCAGTTAAGAATACTGGTTTTTTAAAATATTCTTCAGCCAGGAATCTTTCATGTTCAGATTGAAGATCTATGCCATATTCCAGTTTGAACTCAAACTTTTTATTTGATTTAAGTAAAATATCAATAGCCTCATTATATGTTATCCTGGCAAATTTTGAATTTACTAAAGTGTTAAGCATGGAAGCAAGTGATTTGTCTACAAAGCGGGTGAATAAAGAAAGATCTTCTTCACATTTTTCCATAATATGCCTGGTTAAGGTTTTAATAAGCTCTTCACCATGGTCCATGTTTTGACTGAGGTCACAGAAGGCCATTTCAGGTTCAAGCATCCAGAATTCTGCCACATGGCGGCTTGTATTGGAGTTTTCTGCTCTAAAAGTAGGCCCAAAGCTATATACATCGCCCAGCGCCATGGCAAACATCTCCGCCGGAAGTTGACCTGATACTGTGAGGTTTGCTTCAGCCCCAAAGAAATCAGCGCCAAAGTCCATTTTGCCTTGCTTTGCAATGTCTTGGGGGTCAAGGCTTGTAACACGGAACATCTCCCCTGCACCTTCACAGTCTGAACCTGTGATAATAGGAGTGCTAAGGCATTTAAAGCCCTGTTCGTGATAAAATTTATGGATGGCATATATAAGCTCTGCTCTTATCCTGAATGCAGCACCGTATTTGTTTGTTCTTGGTCTAAGATGGGCAATGGTTCTTAAAAATTCATCAGAATGTCTTTTTTTCTGTAAAGGATAGTTTTCAGGAGCCGTGCTGATAGTTTCAATGTTTTCAGCCTGTACTTCCCATTTCTGCCCTTTGCCGGGAGATTCAATCAGTTTGCCTTTTATTGCAAGGGCTGACCCTGTTGTTACTTTTTGAATTTCAGAATAATTGTCAAGATTATTGTTTGCTATTACCTGAATATTAGCTAAACATGAACCGTCATTAATCTCCATGAATAAAAAATCTTTTGAGTCCCTTTTTCTTCTTACCCACCCTCTTATTAAGACTTTGTCTTCCGGAGAAGTGAGATTGAGCAGTAAGTTGATTTTTTTTCTTTTCATTGCTTTATCCTGTATAAAAATGTATATTATTTTTTTATTTCAGCGTTAAAATTTAATAAAAACAAGTAATTATTAATAATAAAATATCAACCCAATAATAACCATTAAGTCGAGCAAATCAGTACCATGCAGAAAGAAAATTTTCAAGAGTTACTTAGTCTTGTTGAGATGCCAAGCCGGTATCTTGGTGGAGAAACAAATGCACAAAAAAAAGACCTTTCAAAAGTTGATCTAAAATATGCACTTTGTTTTCCTGATCTCCATGAAATCGGCACTTCATATTTTGGTGCGCAGATTTTGTATCATATATTAAATAAAGAGAAGAATATTGCAGCAGAGAGGTTTTTTACTCCTGCTCCTGACATGGAACAATTGTTGAGAAAGAAAAAAATCCCGCTTTTGTCCATGGAATCAAATCAAGACCTTGCTTCTTTTGATATTATCGGGATGAGTCTTCTTTATGAGCTGAATTTTGTAAATATTCTTACTATGTTTGACCTTTCAGGGATTCCTTTTCTTTCTGAGAAGAGAGATATTTCTTATCCTTTGATTATTGCCGGAGGCCCTTGTGCATTTAACCCTGAGCCCGTGGCTGATTTTTTTGATGCTATTGTTGTAGGGGATGGTGAAGAGGTTATTCTTGAGATTGCGAAAAAATATATACAATGGAAAAAACAAGGAGATGGGAAAAAGGAAAGTATTTTAAATCTTTTGTCAGAGATTGAGGGTGTGTATATCCCCCGATTTTTTAAACCTTCATATGATAAAGATAATATCCAGAGACTTGAGCCTTTAAAGGAGGGATATACAAAAGTTAAAAGAGCAATACTTTCTGAATTTGATCATGCTTCTTTTCCTGTTTCACCCATTGTACCCTTTGGCAAGCCCGTGCATGACAGGCTTCGACTTGAAATTGCAAGGGGATGCTCTAAAGGATGCAGGTTTTGTCAGGCCGGGATGATTTATAGACCTGTAAGAGAAAGATCAGCAGAATCTTTATTGGAAATTGCAAAACAATCTTTAGAAAATACAGGGTATAAGGAGGTATCGCTTTTATCATTAAGCACTGGTGATTATTCTTGCCTTGAATATCTCATGGAAAACATTTTAACCGTAAATAAGAATCATTTGACCTCGATATCTCTGCCTTCCATAAGAGCTGAAAAGCTGACACCAAAAATCATGGGGATTATTAAAAAAGTCAGGAAAACAGGTTTTACGATTGCACCGGAAGCAGGCTCCCAGAGACTTAGAGATATAATAAATAAAAATATAACAGAACAAGAGATATTTGATGCTGTAAAAAATGCTTTTGACCTTGGATGGCGCAATATTAAACTCTACTTTATGGTGGGTCTGCCTTTTGAAACAGATCAGGATATAAAGGACATAGTCACTCTCTCACATAGGCTTGCAGATATAAAAACAAAGCATAAGGCTCAGATTAGTGTGAGTGTTGCCAATTTTATTCCAAAAGCCCATACACCTTTTCAAAGGTGTGCCCAGATTTCAAGTAAAGAAGCTAAAGAAAAGCTGCAATATCTAAAAGATAATTTAAAACATTGGAAAACAAAGCTTAAATGGCAGGATTCAAACATGAGTCTGCTTGAAGGGGTCTTTGCAAGAGGTGACAGAAAGCTTTCATCTCTTCTTGTCAAGGCTTATGAAAATGGATGCAGGCTTGATGGATGGACAGACAAGTTCCGATATGACTTGTGGGAAAAAGCTTTTGAGCAAACAGGCGTTGATCCTTTATTTTATACTTCAAGAAAGAGAAGTAAGGATGAGGTTTTGCCCTGGGATCATATCGATTCAGGGATATCAGCCGATTTTTTTGAAAAAGAATTTGAGAGAGCTGAAAAAGGTGAAGTAACACTGGATTGCCGGGATACTGAATGTACAGGCTGTGGGATATGTGATTTTGAAAAGATAAAACCTGTAATAGATAGCATTGAAGAGCTTGAACCAAAAGCTTTAAGCACTGATTTGCAAAGAGACAAAGAAAAAAATTTCCAAAAATATAAAATCTTTTATTCAAAGCTTGGATTGGTAAAACATCTTGGACATCTTGAGTTTGCAAAGGTTATTAGAAGAGCCATCAGAAAAGCTGGGTTGTCTGTTCAATATACAGAAGGCTTTAATCCTAATATTAAGCTTTCTTTTGATAATCCCCTTCCTGTGGGCATGGAAAGCGAACAAGAGTTTTTTGTTCTTTTTGTGGATAAATCTTTGCAAACAGATCATATAAAATCAAAATTTAATATATTTCTTCCTTCAGGTATTACTATTACTGATGTCCGTCCTTTTTTAAAAAGTAAGCAAATTTTTTTGGACACTTCAAAATATAAAATTACTTTTAAGGATTATGCTATTACCAAAGTTAAGATTGATGCGTTTATGAATCTTCCGGAATGGCCTGTGGAAAGTATTACCAAAAAAGGGAAAAAGAGAATTACTGATTTAAGATTGGCTG
>JAIOSM010000227.1 GCA_021107575.1 Desulfobacteraceae bacterium
GTGCTTCTGAATAATCAGCTTTATGTCCGAATTTGGTTTTTGAAAAATCTGCTATGCCATTAATTTTTATTAGATTAAAAATTGCATTCTTGTCAAATTCACATTCGGCAAACTTTATATTATCATGAAAAGTTCCTTCATAGAAATTTGCATCTCCTGAAAACTTAGTACCTGTAAAGTCAACAAAATAGTGTGCAATAACACGCAGAAAAGAAACATTATCTTTAAATTTGGTATTTCTAAAACCTACTTGTTTTGTAAAATTTGACCATTGAAAGTTTGCATACTTTTTAAATGTCGTACCAGAAAAAACTGTAAAATCGCCTCTAAATTCCGTACTTATAAATTCAACTTCTTCTTCAAATATTACATTTGAAAAATTTATTTCATCAAGCATCAATTTAGAGAAATTCATTTTACATTTAAATATAACATCTGTAAAATCAAATGAATTCTCTCCTTCTATTAATCTGAATTTTTCAATATCAGATGGTTTAGAAACTATTCTGTCTAATTTCTTGAGACTTTCTGTCATATATGCTATATATAAATACCTACCCCACCATCGGCCACTCCCGATACTGCCCCTCTGCCTGTTCCATGATCTCGGCCAGAATGGTGTTGAGTTCTTTTATGTTGACGTTTCTTCTTAGTTCACGTTTGAGTGCTGACCGGATAGCAGCCTGGGCTTCCGGCTTTTTATACCAGTCTAATTGCAGGTTGTTTTCTACTGCACTTACAACTTTGTGTACAATATCTTTTATTAGTTTGTAGTCTTTTATAGCATCTTTATGCCTTGCCAGGATGTCGTAGAAAGCCAGTTCTTCCACATCAATGCCTAATTCCTTTGTTCGCTTATCTTCATCCTGCATTTCATTGGCCATGTTCACCAGTTCAAGTATGGTTGTATATGAATCAATGGCATTTTTATGGTATTTTTTGATCACTTCGTCCACTTCCTTTTTCAGGGAGCTGTATTTTTTTATGTTTTTCGGATGTCTGATTTTTAACTCGTTGTTTAGGATCTGGCGAAGCAGTTCAATCTTTAATTCCTGCCCGCCTTTCTGTTGTTTGGCTCCAAGTAAGAATTCTTCATTCAGAATTGAAATATCCGGCTTTTCAATTCCGGCCATTTTGTACACATCAATGATCTCATCCGCATCGATGCTACGGCTGATAAGCTCTTTGATCTGTTCGGCTTTCTTTTTAAGAGGAACTACCGGCCTTTTGGCTTTTCTGACAGCTGCACCTACATGTTGCAGGAAAATCACATCAAGTGCTATCTCGTCAATACGGGGATGGCTCTTTACAATGGAAACCAGGCCCGACATGGTTTTTTCGGCCAGCATAAACTGATCGGCATGGTCATCGTCACGAACAATAAAATTCACAGCCTTGCTTACCAGTAGCAATTTATCGCCAGAACCCATTGCTTTCCACTGACTGAAATCGATATCTTCAGGTAAATAACTTTTGGTCAGTTCAACCTGATCACGGCACATGGTAAAAGTTTCCTCAATGTCGATAGTGGGTGTTCCACGACCACCACCTTTGCTATATTTGGAAGTTGCATTTTTCAAGCGGTCGCCAATACCTATATAATCCACAATCAATCCGGATGGTTTATCCCGGAAAACGCGGTTCACCCTTGCAATGGCCTGCATGAGGTTGTGGCCTTCAATGATCTTATCTACATACATGGTATGGCATACAGGCGCATAAAATCCGGTGAGCAACATATCCCTGACAATGACAAACTTTAACGGATCTTCCGGTTTTTTAAACCGTGCCTTAATTGCTTCCTTTTTTGCTTTTGTCCTGAAATGTTTGTTCCATTCCTTTGGGTCCTTACCGAGATTACCGGTCATGATCACAGCTGTTTCAAGGCAATCTTCATGTGCTGTAAGTGCATCATACATTTTCACACAATTTCGACGGCTCATACAAACGATCAAGGCTTTACCATCCAGCGAAGCAGTCCGTTTTTTGAAATGCTTCAATATATCAGCAGCAATCGTTTGTACCCGGTCATCTGAACCAGCTGCATCTTCAATGGCGGCCCACATCAGTTTGTTGGCATCATCCTGAGGTGTGTCGGTGATAATTTCTTCAGCCTCTTCATCGATCTGTTCATTGGCCAGGTGCAATTTTGCCAGGCGTGGTTCATAAACAATACTAACCGTAGCATTATCATCTACGGCTTGTTTGATATCGTAAACATGTATGGTTTGTCCGAATACTTCCTGTGTATCGGCATCTTTTTTATCAATGGGAGTACCGGTGAATCCGATAAATGAAGCATATGGCAATGCCTTTCTCAGGTTCGCTGCCATTCCATCAAGCAATCCGTACTGGGTACGGTGGGCTTCATCGGCAATAACGACAATATTTTCTCTTTCGGATAAAACCGGATGCTCCAATTCGTATTCTCCATCGTTACCAAAAACCGGACGTTTTAGGGCAAACTTTTCGATGGTAGTGAACACAATGCCTCCACCATCCCCACTTAATAATTCCCTTAATGTATCAATGCTGTCAGCATGACTTGCAGAACCAACAAGGTCTTTAGCCAAAACAAAATTGCCATATAATTGATTATCGAGGTCATTACGATCGACCTGGATTACTATAGTAGGATTTTTCAGTTCGGGCATTTTACGCAGGATGCCCGAATAAATAGCCATCGAAATACTTTTCCCCGAACCCTGGGTATGCCAGATCACACCAATGCGGCCATCTCCGATAGGTTTAATGGCTTTTCGGGTGCTTTCCACTGCAAAGCTGATCCCGAAAAACTGGTGATACTTTGCCCCTTTCTTAATTAGTTTTCCATTA